>JAABTT010000019.1 GCA_011389765.1 Desulfohalobiaceae bacterium S24
TTCCGGTCCCAGCGTGCTTGTGGAATATCAGGACAAACAGTTTCTGGTAGACTGCGGCCCTTCATCCATAAACAGTTTGATGAAACTGAATGTTAGGCCGGAAAAAATAACAAATATGCTGTTTACCCACCATCATGCCGACCACAACGCCGACTATGTTTCCTTTGCCATCGGTGGGTGGGGTATGCCGAAAGGGCGGCGTAAATTGAATCTTGTCGGACCTGTCGGCACCGAAGCACTCCATCAAATGGTATTGACTTTCTATGAAACCGATCTGGATTACCGCACAAAGATGGTTGGTTTTCCCGAGGACGGTATCCGCTCAAATGTGAATATCCATGAACTGCAAGGAGGGGGGGAAACTTTTGAATTGAATGGTATCACCATCAACACGTTGCAGGTTCCCCATACAGTTGAAACCTATGCGTATCGGTTTGATGCAGGCGGGCAATCGGTTGTGATTTCAGGGGATCTGACATACACGGAGCAATTTGCACCTTTTGCCTATGGGGCGGATATCATCATTTTTGACGGACAGATGTCTGTGGACTTCAGCAATTTTTCCCCTGAAACGGCTGAGGCAGCCCGGCAGGCCTTGCTGAAATCTCATATTTCAAATAATGAAATTGCGCAAGTTGCGGCTGCCGCATCACCTAAAAAACTGGTTCTCACGCATTTGAGCGGCACTATGAACTTGCAGGAAAATATCGAGTTATACAGAAATGCCGGCTATGATGGTGAAGTCATTGAGGCGTATGATGGTCTGGTTGTCACGCCGGATAGTCAGTGACCTCCGGCAAAGCCGGGGGTTACCATGATTAATTATTGTGACTTCACCGACATGAGCGGATTTTTCTTAGAGTGACGATTTTGGCACCAAAATGGTGATTCTAAGATATCAACAGGGCCTGATTTTAGACATTTATACTGAAATTCAAGCATGGTAGAGAGGTCCGACCCCGGCCCCAGGCGGCACTTGATGCTCAGGTCGTTTTCCGAATATTCATCCTTGAGGCCGAGAAACTTCAGGACATAAGGGTCCTTGACGGCTTCCTCGGCTCTGACCGGACCGGGTTTCTGTTTCTTCCGCTCTTTCGTCAGCAAGGCGGCCTTGTCTCTTGACAGGGACATGCGCTCATAAAACTGGCTGTCGATCTGCCGCTGCAACTGCCGCACCGACCAGCCTCCGCCCAAGGCCTCGGCATGGTAGAATTGCCTGGCCTCATCCGAGCGGCAACGGCGGGTAAGAAGGACATAATGGGACCAGGAAAGTGGAAAGGCGGCCATCAGGTCATCAAGAGGGAAAATCCGAGACTGCGTTCCGGATTTTTCCGGCGCGGCCAATTCCCGCGACGCTGTCTCGGAAATTGCCGGTTCCATATAGGCCAGATAGAAAAGACGCATGCTCTCCAGGTTGTCCACGGAAAATCCCCGGCCAAACCGTTTACCCAGATCAGAGGAAAGCCGCTGCAGCAACTGCTCCCCATAACCGGCCCGCTCCTTGCCGGCCTGTTTGATAAGCATTAATTTAGCATGTTCCCGATGACTTTCAACAAAGCAAAAGTTCCTCAATCCGACATGCTTTTAGGCGTCTGCTCAAATGACTTGTTCGCCAAGGTCGATTTATTCCATTGTCTCAGCGATTTTTATGTTACCCCTGAGCAAGTCGTTCACAACTGAAGATCGATCAAGGCCTTTCTTGGAAGCGATCTGATCCACAAAGGTTGAAACCTCCTCATCGAGATATATGGGAATGTTCAGTTTCATGTTTGCACGATAAAACTTGCCTCTTTCGCCTTTCGAAAAATCGTATTCTTTTCTCATGCTTAATCACCGTAATTTTTTGTTTCTTTTTTCGTAGCCTTTCGGCTTGAAATAATTTTGATCGTGATTTCTTCTTCACTCTCTTCACGGAAAGTATGGTTCACAATCAGCAATCTTCCCTTCTCTGAGATACCCATAGTTATCCATCGGTCTTCGATTTCGCTGTGGTCTGGATCAAATATGGAAAGTGCGTTCACCAAGGGGGTCACCTCCCACACAGTGAAGAGCCAAACCCGGAAAGAGGCCATGAGCCCCCTGGATTTCTGATTGGAAATTGCTACTAACTTTCCAAACAAATATGGGCTTGTCAAGCAATACTTTGCAATAATAGAGAAAAAATTGGCACTTCCGGTTATTGTGTACCTGGGTACGAGAAGGATACCGGGAAGAGAAGAATATTGAAAAAATTTTCAGATTGACAGGCGACCACCATTCTCTATCGCCTATAGCTGTCAAACTGCCAGAACCGTCCAGGAGCAAGGATAGGCAACCCTTGGTATTCCGCGAGATCGAGTAGGTCCTTGTCACCAGTAACGATACAGTCTGCTGAAGTTGCTACGGCTAGCGCCAATACGTTGTCGTCATCGCGGTCACGGCAGACTCGCTCAGACAGCGGCTTCGGTGAATGCAGAACCGCGCGGTTGCGGACAAGCGCGGTAGCGGCCGCAGCCTCTTCGGCCGTGAACCCGAAATTCGATACCAGTTTGGTCTCGAACTCGTTGAGGATGAAGTCTGAGATGAGTATGGTGTGTCTGAGAGCGCAGTGCTCCAGCAGTTCATGGCAGGTGCCGCGAGCTATGAAAGCGGCAATGAGGTTAGATTTCGCCTTTGTAAACATCCTTACGATTGCCGATTCTGAGGATAAGGATATCAAGACCCAACAGGGCATAGATCACCCTATAGTCACCGACGCGGTACTTGCGAAGCCCGGCAAACTGACCCTTGAGCACAGGATTGGATTCAGGCTGCTTGATCAGATCCTTCTCAATGAGGTCAAGGATTCGTTTCGCCTCGGGCTTTGATAGCTTCTTGAGGTCGCGGTGGATCGACTTCTTGTAGACAATATTATAGGCCAAGAGACTTCCTCATCTCTTTGGCTGAAATAACTTCATCCCCCTTGTCATGGAGCCGGTCCAGGGCGATCTGGAGATCCGCGAAATCCTCGATATAGGACTCCAGGGCCTTCTGGATGATGAAAGAGCGAGGTCTTTCGGTCTCTTTGGCTATACTATCGAGTTGGCTGGCAAGATTCTTGGGAAGCCGTACTGATATCGCTGTATTCATAATGCACCTCCTGTCATTTATGTATTAAAATGTATGCAGGAATGTCTGTTTTGTCAAATAGATTTTCGAACGAAGTTCGATTTATGGCTAGGCGAATGTTCAGCATGATTGGCTGGTTTTGACCTCCCTGAGAATTGAACGGATTTCGTCGGGACATTCGGACAAAACTTTGGCACAATAGCTTGTAATGGACCTTTTGACCTGTTCCGCAGGGGGAAAATCCGGATAGGCGGGCAACAGAGCGCAGGAAAAATCAATTCTGGGAAAGGCCATTTCCTGATCCAGATTGTAGCGCAGCGGCACCCCGACGATGGCTTCCTTCTCCGAGCCTTCGATATCGAACTGCTTGGAGAATTGCAGCATCTGCGTCGGCGAGTTGTATTGATTGGCCTGCTCAATCCGTTCGTTCACCTCCCGACAGAGGCGTTCCAGCTGGTGGTAATGCACCGTGATCCGCTTTCGGCGGGGATCTTCGGGATCGTTGAAATAGCGGCCGTGCATATAGGCCCGAGCCTCCTGCACGAAGCTGGCGTAGGCGGCTCGAACCACTTTGGCGTATCGATTCTTCAACGACATCCCGAAAGGGACCCGGAGCTGTCCAAGATCCGTTGCGGACTCCGGCCCAGGTTCCGGGACCCGGTTTGAATCGACCCCTAGAGCTTGGTAAAAGCCGGATACGATGTCATCCTTGCCCCTACACAGCAAAAAATGGAGTTCGGCCTGACGACAGGCAAGCACTTCCTGAATCCGGCGCAGCCTCTTTACCTTCTCCTGATACAACTGGACAGCGTGTTCAATATCCCGCCGCTGCCCAAAGAATGTATCGGCAGCCTCCTGGAGGGTCTCCTCCACAAGGGATTCGCTCAGATTGCCGGTTTTCCCCTTCTGTTTTTTCATAATTCAGACTTCGTACACCTGTACCAATTATGAGCGTTAACTGCTCAAAATGATGAATTTGACTTCAAAATTGGACATTCATTTGGTGTTAGGTGTCGGGTGTCAGCCCCGCCTCTGGCCGCAGACGTCCAGTTTGATCGAAAAAGAAACTTTGGGTCACCTCCTCCGTCATTCCGGCTAAAGAACGTCATCCCGGACCCCGATCCGGGACCGGAATCCAGACTGAAAAAGCTGGACCCCGGCCTACGCCGGGGTGACGGAGAAAAAGCAAGTTTCATACCAGGAAAGGCAAAATCCGAAAACTCGTATGAAACCTGAAACCTGAAACCTGAAACCTGAAACCAGACACCTGAAGCCTCAAAAGAGGCAAGAAAAATCAGGAAATGTCCAAAAATGAATGCAAATTTTTGCTTTCTGTAAAGAGCTCTGCAATTTGAACGACAGTTGCGATTTTTTTCCTTGGGAACGCATGGTTTTTCGATCACCGGTTCACCGGTTTCTCTGTTCATTGCATTATTTCCGCGTTCCTCCTTCCTTCCGCCTTCCGGGTTCCACGTTCCGTCCTTTCTTCCCTTCTCCCTTCCCCCTTTTCCCTTCCGCGTTCCTTCCCTTCTCCCTTTCGCGCTCCGCGCTCCACGTTCCACGTTCCACGTTCCGCGTTTCTTCCCTCCCCCGTTCCGCGCTTCTTCACCCTTCTTCCGAGGCCGCAGCCATGGCCGTCCCTACGGCATCCACGGCAAAGGGCAGGAGAAAATCGGAAATGGCTTCTCCGCTGACCCCGTCGCGGAGATCCGGCAGCAAAAGCAGGTGGCTGACTGGATAATGCCGGATTGAGTCCAATTTCCCGTTTTTGACAAAGTTTTCCTGGGTCAGGAGAACCAAGCGGGCATAGCGGCAGCCGAAAGCCGAGAGCTCATCCAGGGCCAGTCCCAGAAAGCGTTCACTTCCGGCATCGACGATGATCAGATTGTCATTGCCTACATCATAGTCCGGCCGGAGTTCGGGAAGATACCAGCTCCCCCTGGCAAAAAAGGGCGAAACAATGGCCTGCGGCTCAAACCCTTCGCTCTGTTCCAGGAAGCGCTCAAGGTTTTTGCCTCCAAAGTAGCCTGCCTCCCAGGCCTTGACCGGGTCTTCGCCAAAGATCGCCGCCATATTTTTCCGTTCGTCCAGAGCAATAAATTTCGCCTCCACGCGATCATCCACAGTGACCACCGGTCCATGGGCGCAGGACCCGAATTGATACCACTCCAAGACCCGGGTTCCGGAATGATCGAAGCGGCTGACCCAGGCTACGCCGTTGCCCGAGGCCGGGCCAATCAGGAGACCGGTCCGATATTCGGCATTTTTGCGCGACGTTTCATGAATGGCGCCATGCAGTTCACCTGCATTCAAGACCCGCTCGATGACCAGAGCGCTGAGCTGAAAATGCTCTTTCAGAATACTCGCCTTTTGCGGATCGTAGGCCTCCCAGATGCGAATCAGGAAAAGAGAGAGCCCGGCGTAGAGCAGGAGATGTTCACAGGAGGAATGCCCTACCAGCAATTCATAACAGCCCAGAGAGGCGCGGAATCGTTCGGCGTGAGCAGGCTGAATGGCCGGCCCGAACCATAGAAAGTGTTCCGGGACCTTGGAGAGAATGCTTTCCAGAACAGAGTCTTCAGGCGCTTTGGATGCCAAAACAAAGGCCAGGGTCTCTTCTGGAAAGACCGGAATCTTCGCCCCGGGGGAATCCACTCTGATAGGGCAGCCCAAAAAGGGACTCCACTGTTTGGCTGCATTCCTGGCCGTGGCCTCGGCCCCTTTGTCCAGAGGGATGAGAATGATTTCTCCGTCCACCGGCAGTTGTTCCATGATCAGTTCCGCCAGTCGGCTGAAATCTGCCGGCAGTTCAGAAACAAGGGCCAGCAGAGGTCTGTCGCTTGCCAGTAAAAGACCGATTCCCCGCAGGTCCTTATAGTAGTCACGCTCCCAGGCAAGCCGGGCTCGTTGCTCCCAGAGGCTGAGGCTTTGCAGCCGATCCTCCAGGTCCTTGGATTCAAGCCCGGCCGACCAGACCTGATTCTTGCGCTCCAACTTCCTGGTCTCGCTGAAAATCGTGGGCTGCTTGCCAAAACCGCCTCTGGTCACGGTCACGGATTTAGCCCTGTTTCTTGGAAAATCGCCTTCCATCCGGCCATGGGCCTTTCCGAAATAAAACCCGAACCAGGTATACAAAATCAGGTCTATAAACGGCTGCAACAGACTTCTTGTCTGAGGAATCCGGATGATCCGGTCTGCAGCCTGCTCCAGATCCGGCTGCTCCGACGGAGGCAGACAGGTGCTGACCAGCCAGGGCAGATGCAGGGCGTCCAACTTCTGCACCACCCGCCAGGCCTCCCGGGCCCTGGAGTTGTTGGTGATATTGACCAGGATCGGGTCATCCCGGCTCCAGTTGCGAAACAGGTCCAGTTCCACATCCCGGTAGTCAAAGGTTTTTCCCATTGAGCGCCAGCTGTTTTCTTCCAGTTTCATGGCGAATTCCAAGCCCGTGCCCGAGGCATGCAGATCGTCGATGATCACGTGACATTGACTTTGGGCATAGGCGGCAGCCAGGTGTCTGCACTGGGCATGCATGGATTCCTCGGCAGCGAAATCCGCAAGCAGAGCGGGCAGGTGCCGCATCCCCGTCAGGATGCTCCGGGCCTCAGGGGCATCGCCCAGCCTTGCGGCCAGGGATACAGCGAAAAGATCCAGACAAAACAGGACGCAGAGGCTGCTTTTGACCGCAGAAATGGTCACTTCTTCTCCGCTGAGCGTCTGGATGAGGCCGCCGCTTTTGCGCACCACCAAACCCAGGTCTGCAAAGGGCTTCTCAGTGATGCCCAGGCAGACGACCTGATGCCGAAGAAGCCTCTTGGCCAGCTGGACCATGTCCGCCGTGGTGCCGGACCAGCTCAAGAGAATGACCAGGTCGTGGTCTGCATTCACGGTCTTGGCGACCTCATCGATTTCCACAGGGCTCAGGACCACAATGGTCAATTCCGGAATTATTTCCTGGAGCAGATTTTTGGCAATGGCGGCCATGTTATACGAGGCACCCATGCCGATGCAAAAAATCCGGCGCAGCTTGGACAGGTCGCGGCCGAAGCGCCTGGCCAGGAGTCGCTCATTGAGATCGAATTTCGGGAGGCCCTCCGGGGAGCCCTCCGGCAGATAGGTTTGCAGGATCTGTGTCAGTCGTTCCGGGATTTCGTACAGATGCGATTCATAAAAAGTCTTATCCCGGTCCTTTTTAATCTGGGTCGGGCTCAACCGGGTCCAAAAGGGCTCAATATTCGGGGCTGGTTCGCCGTCAAACCCCTTGACAATCAAATTCCGTCCGACGCCCTGTTCAGTGACCGAGGCGGCGATTTCGGCAAACAGCTCTTCCCCTTCCAGGGGGTAGACCTTGACCCGGAAAACATCCAGGAGCGCCTCCCGGTCGGAGACTGAAGATCGGCCCGGTGTTGCATGTCCGGCTTGAGAATCGTTGAGATTTTGATTTGGGTTGGCCTCCATGATCCGGCGCAGCTGCCGGGCTTTTTCCTGGATCAGGCTCTGGGGGAACAGGCCGAGAGCGGCATTGATATCGGAGACCACCATATATTCCGAGGTATCGGGACGCTGGACGATGAAAACAGGGCGATTGTGCGCTCCGATATACAGGATATTGGGAAAGGAGGCATTCATTCCCACGGCGGCCACCTGCCCCCCCTCCCGACTCATGACTCGCAAAGCATGGATAAAAGCAAGCCTGTCCAGTTCGCCCCGGGATTTTCCCTGGAGCTGGTGGTTCACCGAGTAGTCAAGGGCCTGGCTCCCCACCGCCAGATCATCCAGGGCAAGCAGAACCTGGTTGCGGATGATGCGGTTGCGGTACTGCTCATCCAGATAAAGAGCCTGGTAATGTCCCCAGAGCTGGGCCAGGTATTCAGTGGAGTTATCGCTTTCCAGAACAATTCCGGCGACCCGCTGCAAATACGTTTTGACCCGGGCTTCAACATCGCTGCTGAACTGCCCATTGACCGCCACACAGCGCTGTCTGGTCCTATCGGTGAAAGGATGGGTGTTTTTGAGAGTGACTTCGGACTGCAGGGCCCAACGGCCATGGGCCAGCATGGGTTGATTGAAGCACTTCAAAAGATAGGGGTGGGTTTTGCCCGGCACATGCCCCGGGGGCAGGGCGGCTCCCTTCTGCACTACGGACCCGAAAGCCGGAAGATAGGCTTCCCGCTGCAGCCAGGTCAAAACCGAGGCCGCGGCCAGGCCAAAGACATTCAGCGCTTTTTCGGTCTGATACAGATGCCGCCAGTGCACACCGGATCTGTTGCTGCCCACTGTGCTCCAGAAATTTTGGAAAATATCCTGGATTTCAAATTGCAAGGCCTGACGGGCGCCTGTTCGACTAAGGGCCGCGGCGTCAAGAAGCCGGAACAGGTTTCTGACCCCATCTCTATCCAGGTCCGGGGTGATGGATATATCCGCGTTTTGGAAATACTGCCATAAATATTCTCCGGCCAGGGGGTTCTGTCCGCCCCAACCATAGTTCAAGCGCATGGGCCGGGGTGTTTTCTCGAGTTCGGAAACCTTTTCGAACAGCACATCGAATTCGGCGAGAACATCTTCGGCCGCCACAGGCATGGCCGCCCGGCTTTCCAGATGATTCAGGGCACGCTGCAGACTTCTCCTGAGAAGCAGGCGCACTGCCAGCGGCGGCAGGTCAAAATCCTCCACCAGGGTTGCCACGAGATCCGCAAGCTCATCCGGAGAAGCGACCCGGAAGGATGCTTGTTGATCTGCTGCCCCGGGCTGTCCCGGCTCAATAACCAGCACTTGATCTTGATCCAGCATTTCAGCCCAGGAGGGCGGCATCGCCCCCTGATCCCGAAAAGCCAGCACCCGCTCCCGGGAGAATCCTTCAAAGTACAGGAGTCTGTCCTGGCCCTGAACAAGGGCCGTGGAGCGGGTTTCCTTGTCCAGCAGCAATTGGGAAAGTTCGGCATCAATCCCGGGATACAAAGGGTTTTCCTGGAGAACATCCAGGAACTGGAGCACCGATCCGACGGCCTTTCGGGTCTTGATGCCTTCCAGTTGATCCCCGAATGTCGCCAGGCCGGTACTGTCCGGAGCCCGGTAAATAATGGCCCACATCCCGGTCAGAATTCTGTTCAGCTTGTTGGGTGCATCACCGAAATAAACCACAATTCCGCACATATATCGCTCCAAAAGCGTGTTTTTTCATCCTGTCGATGCTGTCTCTGTGTTTCGCCTTTGTTGTCAATTCTTCCATGGAGCGATATATATACTGCTCCAACTTACCGTTTTCAGGATTTTGTCCTTGAAATTTACGCGTCCTGTAACGAGCTCTGGATCCCTATCCCCAATCCAAAATCGTAAATCGGCAATCGGCAATCGGAAATCCCCAATCCAAAATCCAAAATTCCTAGAGCTGACGTACCTGCAAAAAGTCTGAAGTAAACGATCCGAGTGACTCAATGTTCTTATAATCATCTGGATTTACTGACCTCTGATCTCTGACCACTGACCTCTAGCGGCTGCAAAAGGATTTTTTGCAGCCGCATCAGAGCCTTCCCTGTACAGCCCTCAGTAAAAGCTTTTCAAGCTGGACCTCAGTGACCGGAATGGGGTTGGTGGTCAGGTTCACGTCTGTGAGGGCGTTTTCTACAATGGCCGGGATGTGTGCCTGCTTGATGCCGAGTTCTCCAAGGGAAGCCGGCAGACCGAGTTCCTGGCGAAGATCCAGGATCCAGTTGAGCACTCCCTGGAAATCCTGTCCGGGCAGAGCAAGGTTCCGGGCCAGGTGAACCATTTTCGTGGTGACCGCCCGCTGATTCATTTTCAAGACAAAGGGCAGCAGCGCTCCCACTGCCCGTCCGTGGTGAATCTTGGCTGCGGAACCCAGGGCATGGGCCACGGCATGCGCCGCTCCGAGTCCCTTTTCAAAGGCCATGGCCCCCATGATGGAAGCGGCCATGGTGTACGTCCTGGCTTCCAGGTTCCGTCCCTGCCCAAAGGCCACCGGAAGCCAGTCCTTGATCAGTCCCAGGGCATGAATGGCGATTCCGTCCAGGATGGGCTGAAAAACCGGACTGCACAGGGCCTCCAGATTATGGGACAGGGCATCCATGCCGGTGGCCGCGGTCAAAAAGGGATTCAAGCGCCGGGTCAGGGTGGGATCCGCAATGACCACCCTGGGCAGCAGATCTTTATGAAAGATGCTGATTTTGCGGTTTGTTTCCGTCTGGGTGATCACGGCGTTGGCGTCCACTTCCGAACCGGTGCCCGTGGTGGTGGGAATCGCGATGATGGGCGGGATGGATCTGGCCTTTCCGGGAGGGTGCGGGTTGTCGGTTCGATAGGACCAGATGCGTTTCGGTCCCACAGCGCCGGCCAGGGCGATGGCCTTGCCCGCATCCAGGGAACTGCCGCCGCCAATGGCGATGATCGAATCATGCCCGTTTTTCCGAAAGTATTCCGCCCCCTGCTGTACGCAGTCTTGGTCCGGCTCCCCGGAAATATTCGAAAAAACACCGGTCTCGATGCTCTGTTCCCGATTCAATTCTTGTATGGTTCGCACCACCGGCAGCTTGGCCACGCCCCGGTCGGTCACCAGAAGTGGAAAACAGGCGCCCAGGCTCCAGCAGACATCGGGCAGTTCCTTGATGCGCTCCACCCCGAACCGGATATGGGTGGGGTGCTTCCAGTCGGCCTGGATCCCGGTGATTTTTACTTTTTTTCCTGCTCTCATATTTCCGCTCGGCCTCCATTGGGACTATGCTGATTCGAATGTATCGGGCGCTGACGTGGTCCATGACGGGTACTGCGCAATGGAGGCCTCCCGGAAATATATACGTTCACGCTGCGCTCGGAAGGCCCATTTCAAACAGCTGGTCTGTCCAATGCCGGCTCTGGCTCGAATTGTTTAAGAAATAGATTGAAGATCAAAGCGTTCCCGTAATTTTTTGTCCATATCTTCAGAAATATACCCCGGGCCGGCCTCCTCCAGCTTTTTTTTGACCAGGTCCCTGGCCCTGGCCCAGGCGTCTTTTTCCCCGGCCTTGATCCATCCGTCACGATTCCCCCGGTCGGTGATCCGATTCCCGGCAAAATACTCACTGCGCATATGGGCGAAGGTATGCTCCGCGGTCATGAACTCCCCTCCGGGTCCCACCTGATCGATGACCTCCAGGGCGAGATGCTCTGGATCCACCTTGATGCCTCGAAGCACCTGGGCGGTCATGCCGATGATCTCGTCATCCAGAACGTACTGCTCCAGGGCTACGCAGATCATGGACTCCAGCATGCCGGCGGCGTGATGGATGTAATTGGAGCCGGCCATGGCCGCCAGGAGGGTGGTCATGCCCTTTTCCCATCCGGCCTGGGCGTCAGGAACCTTGGCGTCGGTCAATCCGGAAGAATTGTAATTGGGAACCCGGATATGCCTGGCCAACTGATGGATGGCCCCGTTCATCATCCCGCATTCGATGGCCCCGCCGCAGTAGTTCATGGTCTGGAGATCGGCCCGGCCGGGGATGCCGCCATACAAAAGCGGCGCCCCGGGTGCGGCCGCCTGGGCCAGGGTGATCCCGGCCAGTTGTTCGGCGTGGATCTGGGCCAGGGTTCCGGCCATGGTCAGGGGAGAGGTGGATCCGGCCATGGGCGCCCCGGACAGGGCCACCGGAATCTTGTTTTTAAGGCATTCCAGCATGATTTTCACCGGTCCGGTGCTCAATTTCAGGGGGCTGATCACAAAGGAGGTGATCACCGAGAAAAAGGGCTTGTTCTGCAGCCGCTGCCGGTCCCCGGCCAGCATGGAGGCCAGTTCCAGGACTTCATGCAGGGTTTTGTCAGTATTCACCCCGGCCATGACGTGTTTGGCCGTGCCCTTGAAGCAGGTGTAGAAGACGTTGAGGTCATAGCCCGGATCAGCAATGTCCGTGGGGATGCAGGGCCTGAGGAAGAAATGGATGTTGTCCAAACCGTCCACCAGGCGGGCGATGTCGTAGAGATCCTGAAGAGTCGAGGGCCTGGCCTTGCCGCTCTCCAGGTCCAGGATCTTGACCGCGGCTCCGCCGGTGCCCAAATGGACCTTATCCCCGCTCAGATCCAGGTCGTTTTTTCCGTCCCGGCTGTAGAGCAGGACCCGTTCCGGCGCCTGATCCAGACTCGCCTGGACCAGATCTCTGGGAAGGGTCAGGCGCGAGCGGTTTGCCTCCGGTCTGGCCCCGGCCTGAATAAGGATATCGACTACAGGGCCGAGTTCCTCTTCAAAGCCGATCCCGGTTTTTTCCAGAATGCTCAAAGCCGCTTCATGGATGGTTTCCACCTGTTCCTGACTCAAGGGCCGGTACAATCCGCCGCTCAGTCCTAAAGAATGCATGCAAAACTCCTCTGTTATTGACTCCTTGGATGAAAACTCATCCACCTCCAATGTTCCTGCAAAATCAGTCCTGATTTTTTGATGTGTCCAGAACCCCGCGAACGGTTTCAGCCAGGGTTTGCATGTCCACCGGTTTTTCCAGATATCCCGCCAGACCGGCCGCCTTGGCTGACTCCCTGGAGATACGCTCGCTGTAACCGGTACACAGGATGATCGGAATGTCTTCGCGGATATCGAGAATGTGTCTGGAGAGTCTATCGCCGTTCATTCCGGGCATGGTCATGTCGGTGATCACCAGTTCGAAGCTCCCGGGATCGGATTGAAAGAGTTCCAAGGCCTGGTTGGGATCAACTGCGCTGGTGACGGTATAGCCCAAATAGTGCAGCCGGGCCTGGTTGAGATCGACCAGCATTTTTTCATCGTCCACAAACAGGATACGTTCCGTTCCAGAGGGCAAGGCTTGTTTGTCGTGAATTGTCTCTTGGCGGGCGTCTTGCCGAACACGCGGCAAGAACACTTCAAAGGTCGTACCCCCTCCGATTCGGCTTTCTGATCGGATTCCTCCACCATGGGCCTTGACGATGCCCAAAGCGATGGAGAGGCCCATACCGGTTCCTTTCCCCACCTCCTTGGTCGTAAAATAGGGATCAAAGATCCGCTGCATATGTTTTGGATCGATCCCGTCCCCGGTGTCGCGCACCGTGAGTTTGATGTAGTCTCCGGGGAGGAGATGGGTATCAAAAACGATTTCTTTACGCTTGAGATCTACCTGCTCCAGACTTACCGCCAGTCTGCCCCCGCTTTCTTTCATGGCCTGGGCGGCATTGGTACACAGATTGATGAGGATTTGGTGGATCTGGGTGCTGTTCGCTTCGATCGTGAAATTTTCGGAGGGGATCGAGGTCTGGAATTCAATATTGGCGGGTAGGGTTGAGCGGAGCATCTTCAGGCTTTCCTGAATCACCGGTCGAATATCGATCAAACTTTGTTTCTGTTCGTTTTTTCTTGAAAAACTCAACAGTTGGCTGACAACATCCCGGCCGCGCAGGCTGGCTGTCTTGACTTCATCGAGTATCGTCCGGATGGGGTCTTCAGCTGAGAGTCGATGCTGGGCGATTTCTGTATAGCCAAGGATTATCCCCAGAATGTTATTGAAATCGTGGGCAATGCCCCCGGTCAAGGTGCCTATGGCTTCCATTTTCTGGGCCTGTCGCAGTTGATCCTCAAGCTGTTTACGCTTGGTGATGTCATTTCCGATGCAGAGGATATCAATAAGTTCGCCTTCTGCCGTGCAGGTGGCCTTGTTGGTCCAGCTGATCCAGACTGCTTCCCCGTTTTTGAGCCGGTTTTCATTTTCATTGAAAGCGTATTTATCTGGGTGCTCCAGAATATTCGCAAGCATGGAGGCGGAATCGCAACCGGCCTGATCGCGCTCCGGGAGAATGGTCCCGATAACGTGCTGACCAACTATTTCCTCTTCGGAATAACCGAAGAAGCGCTGGGCGTATTCATTGAAAAAGGTGATCTTGCCCTCCTGGTTCAGGCGCATGATGATGCTGTTGGCATGTTCGACCAGTTCCCTGTATTTGGCCTCACTTTCCCGCAGGGTGGCTTCCGCTTGTTTCTGTTCCGTGATGTCGCGGCCGGTGCACAGAATATATTCAATGCTCCCGTCGTCTTTTCGCAGCACGGAGTTTTTCCAGCTGATTTCCCGGATCCTGCCGTCTTTCGTCACCCAGGAGTTGTGAAAATAGCGCGGCAGTTCCCGGTAGGCCACCTCCTTGATGGTCGATTTCACGCCATCACGTTCTTCAGGCAGCAGGAGGATATCCCAAAAAGGCTGTCGGGCAACCTCTGCAAAGGTATATCCGGACAATCTTTCACTGGCCCGGTTGAAATTGACAATATAGCCCCGGGTATCAATGACCACCACGAGGGAATCGATCCAGTACAGGACCTCGCGGATAAAATCCTGTTCCTTGTTGCGAGAGACCTCCCGACGTTCAAGATCAGCGATTTTCCGCTCTAATTCCTGTATCTGTCCGGGAGCTGTCGAGGCATTCGGATCGGTTCCCATGGATATTCCCGTAGGAGTAAAGGTCATGATTGGTGTTGACGCTCAGAAACATCCGATCATTGAATGCCTGTATTTCAGTTGCTCTTGGGTAAAAAGTCAAGCCATAGAATTCGTGTGGTTTGGAGAAAAGAGCCCGGGCCGGATAAAGGGGCAGTCTCAAGGTCTTGATCGATCGGGATCAAGCGTCTTCAGTCCAAGATGGGCGGATAGGGGATCAAAATCCCGATCATCATGGAGCAAAGTGAGACCTTCTACAATACAGAATGTTCCAATGACGACATCGATGGTTTTTCGGACGGTTAGCCCAGATCTTCGTAGAAAACGATAGTTTTTGGCGCTTTGAACAGCAATTTCGTAACCTCCCAAATGACGAAAAGGAAGGAGGTCAAGGAAGGTCTTTGCTTGTTCAAAGTCCTTGCTGGATCGAAATCCCTGGAGAACCTCTGTGAGGATTAAATCTCCCGTAAAAATAAGAGTCTTTCCAAGATACGCATCCAATACATCCGTCTGCCAAGTCAGTCGTCCATTGAAGTAATCGATCCAGACAGAGGAATCAACAAGAATCATTGATCCCGCCTCATTGCATCGAGATCACCCTCCCATTTCAGTTTCCCTCGCAGACTTTTGATCTGTTCCTGTTTCTTCATCTGAATCAAGAGCCTCAGCCCAGATTCAACGACAGCTTTTTTGGTTTTGAGTCGACTCAGGGTCATGGCTTCGTGTATGAGCTCATTATCAATGACAATATTGGTTCGCATCGACTTGAACCTCCTCGTTAATGTGTATGTATTTAGTCTTATATACACATTTTCTCCTTGTCAAGTGACTGCTCTCAGTCCATACCGGCCGCCACATCAGCCAGACCCAGCCGCTCCAGCGTCTCTTTGGTGGGAATGCCGTTTTCATCCCAGCCCCGGGCCTGGTAGTACTCGTCCAGCAGGATGTTGACCTCTTCTTCGCTCATGCAGTGGCCCTGATTGGGGCCGCTCTGGATCGGGTCCTGATACATGCGGGGCGGCGGATAGTCCATGTGCCGGCCGAAGCCTTTTATCTCCCGGACGGAAAAGGCCCGGGTCAGATTCCAGATGCGCTCCGAGACCTCGAGAATCTCCGGCCAGGTTTTTTTCCGGCCGGTGACCAGGGCGTAGAGTTCTTCATAATGCTCCACCTCAAAGCCGAGTTCCATCATCTGCAGCCGGCAGGTGCCCAGGACATCGAAGGCCGGGCGGAGATGCTGGGAGTCGATCACCGCTCCGGCCTTGCCATGGCAATCCGCCTTGGGGAGCTTTTCCCCGGATCCTCCGGCCTGGATCAGGGAGTGGACATCCGCATCCGTCCCGGTCACATCCTGGCCCAGGACCCAGGCCCGATTGTGGTGGGCCCCGATATCCGCGGTCATATAGGCCAGCATCATCCCGGGGGCGTTCCGGCATTCATACCCGGTCCATTCCAGCCCTTTGACCTGCATGGCAAAACGCTCCGAGCCTTGACCGATCTTCCGGGCGGCCAGTTTGACTCCGTCGGCCAGGACATCCCCGATCTTGTCCCTTTTGGCCATGAGTTCCAGGATATGGACCAGGGATTCCAGATCGCCGAAAGCCACCTTCCGGCCGAAATCAGCCTCGCCCAGCAGGCCTTTTTCAAAACACTCCAGGGCAAAGCCGGCCACTGCCCCCGCGGAAATCGTATCCAGCCCGAGCTCGTCGCAGACCCAGTTGGCATAGGCTACTTCTTCAATGGTCTTCAGGACGCAATTCCCGCCGAAGAGGGAGATGGTTTCAAACTCCGGACCTTCGACATGGACCGTGCCGAGTTTGGTCTCGGCCCGGCTGTATTTGCCGCAGGGAATGGGACAGGAGAAACAGCCTTTGTCCGTAACGTGGATTTTTTCCAGGATCTGTCGGCCGTTGATCTGTTCATAGTGCTCGGCGAATGAGGACTGGAAGTTGCGGGTGGGAAAGGCCCCGACCTGGTTGATGAAATTGGTGATCCCGGCCGTGCCCTCGGGCTGCCAGCCGGTGAATCCGGGCTTGGCGTAGATATCCTGATAGGCCCGCTTGCCGGCTTCATACAGGCCCTGGAGATCATAGGCGGACAGGCTGCCGGTACCCTTGACCGCAATGGCCTTGATGTTTTTGTCCCCGAGTATGGTGCCGATGCCGGTTCGTCCGCTTTGACGCCCGAAATCGTGGGAAATGCAGGCGAATCTGGACAGGTTTTCCCCGGCCGGACCGATGGTGCAGATCTCATAATCTTCGCCCAGGTCCTGTTTCATGGCCTTCTCCACGGTTATCGATCCCTGCCCCCAGTAGGCCGAGGCATCGCAGAGTTCCACCCGCTGGTCTTCGATGAGGAGGTAGCTCGGCTTGGAAGCCTTGCCTTTCAAGACCAGACCGTCATACCCGGCATATTTCAGGGCCGGCCCGAAATGTCCTCCCAGGTTGCCGTCCCCGTACATCCCGGTGGCCGGGGATTTGGTTCCGAAATGGGTCTTGCCGCTTCCCGGCAAATAATGACCGCTCAAGGGACCGGTGGCGACGACCACAAGATTGTCCCTGGAATACGGGTCTGTTCCCGGCGGGATATGGTCAAAGAGCAGTCTGGCCACAAAGCCTCTGCCCCCGATATACTTGTCCACCAGCTCCTCCTGCAGGGGGCGCTTTTCTACAGTGGGCCCTTCCAAATCCACCCAGAGCATATGTCCGGCATAGCCATCAAACATAGAGATTTCCTCACACAATTTGGTTTCAGGTGTCATACGAGAAGAGACGCTCTATCAGATCACAAAAGAGAGTCTCTCGTGTTTCATCGGGATCGGAATCGCAATCGAAATCGGTATCGAACATGTCATAGCATTCACTATAGAGTTTCGACAGCGAGACCGATTGTGATACCGATATCAAATAAGTTGCATGTATGCGCGTCCTGTTTTCACTCGATCAAATCGTTGATCCTCACTATTCAATTCTCCAGCAGAATCGCCCCCCTGGGGCAGGCCTCGGCGCATTCCCCGCACTGGGTGCATTTGAACGGTATTTCCAGGGAAGGATGGGTGCACATCACACCGTGCGGGCAGGCCTCCACACACTCCAGGCACTGGATGCACAGGTCCTGATCCACCTGATAGACGCCGTCGACTTCGCTGATGGCCTCCACCGGACAGGCCTCGGCGCAGACCCCGCACTGATCGCAGAGTTGGATGCGATAGACCCCCGGTTCAGGGAACAGTCCCTGGATGCGTAGCACCGACTTGGCCGGGCAGGTTTCCTGAAAATTGACAATGGAGCAGGCCAAGAGACAGGTCCTGCATCCGGAGCAGTTTTCATGAATGGCTGTGAGGTGCACGGCACACTCCTCCTTATTTTACCAATTCTTTTTTCATTTTGTAGTCCTCAGCCTGGGGCATGATCCGGAGCAGTTCTTCTTTGACGATATTCAGGTGCTCCTTCATGAGATCGGCGGCCTTTTCGGGATGATGGCCTTCGATGGCCTGCAGAATCTGCCCGGCGGTCAGGATGGCCTGATCAGGCCGGCAGAGGGTGTTCGGCAGGTGCTCCAGATAGCGGCTGTGGGTCTTTTCGATGATCAGCCGGAGCATTTCACAAAGAACATCATTATTGGCCGCCTCACAGATGGCCATGTGAAAGTCGAAATCAGCCCTGTAAAATTCATGGATATCTTCCTGACAATGTTCAAGATCGGCCAGCATCTCCTGAAGCTTTCTCAGATCCTTGGCCCCGGCCCGCTCCGCGGCCAGCCGGACCAGGCTGCATTCCAGGATCTCCCGGGTCTCGATAACGTCAAAAAGCCAATAGGCCTCGAGAATTTCGCTCAAAGTGGTATTAAAGGCGAACTGGGAGGGGAGGTCCTCTTTCAGAAAAATACCCTTGCCCTGGGTGACCTGAAAATAGCCCACCAGGGTCATGGCGGATACGGCCTCCCGGATGCTGGAGCGGCCGACGCCAAAGGCTTTGGCCAGTTCCCGTTCCGAAGGGAGCTTGCCCCCCGGCGGCAGCTCTCCGGACTGGATGTTCTTGAGAATCTCCCGGACCACGAGTTCCGGGGTGGATATTCTCTGGATGGATTCAAGCTTCACGATACTGCTCCACCTTGCTTCCATGTTTGAAATATATAATTTTGGAACGGTCTTTCCGTTCCAAAATTATTCCATAGGCGCGAATCCGCTCCTGAAGGTGTTTTCGGTGATGGTCCGGGTGATCATGAATTCCTGCAGGTAATCCGGCCCTCCGGCCTTGCTGCAGTCCCCGGACTTTTCGAAGCCGCCGAAAGGATGCCGGCCGACCAGGGCCCCGGTGATGCCCCGGTTGATATACAGATTGCCGACCCGGAACTCGCGATAGGCCTTTTCGATATTGGCCGGATTCCTGGAATACACCCCGCCGGTCAGGGCATAGGGGTTGCTGTTGGCTACCTCCAGGGCCTCGGCAAAGTCCTTGACCCGGATAATGGACAGCACCGGCCCGAAGATGTTGTCCAGGGCCAGTCGATGTTCAGGCCTGACCCCGGCAAACACAGCCAGGGGAACGGTGTAGCCGGTCTTCTGTTCGGAGCGTTTTTCCAGGACCAGTTCGGCCTCCTCCTTGCCCGCCCGGACGGCTTTTTCCACCCGTTCTCGGGCCTCTTCGTCGATCACCGCCCCGAAGCTGTATCTGGGATCTTCAACCGGTCCCATATCCAGGCTGTCGGCAGCGTCCCGGACTTTGGCCAGGACCTTGTCGTAATTGTCTTCGAGTACGATGAGCCTGGAACAGGCCGAACATTTCTGGCCCTGATAGCCAAAGGCAGAGCTGACCACTCCGGCCACGGCTGCGTCCAGATCGGCGTCGGCGTCCATAATGATTGCGTTCTTGCCCACCAGGGAGAGCACGGTTTTTGTATAGCCTGTGTGGGTAAGTCCGTTTTGGGCGGCGAGTTCCAGGACCCGTTGCCCCGCGGTTTCACCTCCGGTGAAGGCTACCAGATCCACTTCGGGGTGTCCCGCCAGGCGCTCGCCGAGTGCGTCCTCTTGGGCGGCGAGGAAATTGAGGGCTCCCTGAGGCAGTCCGCTTTCCTGCAGGACCCGGCTCAGCATGGATCCCAGAATCGGGGCCTGGGGAGCCGCTTTGTAGACCACGGTATTTCCGGTGACCAGAGCCGCGGCAAGCATACCCACGGATATGGGCAGGGCCATGTTGAAGGGGGGGATGACCACGGCCACGCCTCGGGGTTCATGCACCAGGCGACTGTCTTCACCGAGTTTTTGGGTGACGGACCTGGAGGGGGCCAGCCGGATCATTTCCCGGCCGTAATATTCCAGAAAATCAAGGGCCTCATTGACATCGGCCTGGGCTTCGTTCCAGTTTTTGCCGATCTCCAGAACATTCATGGCGGCAAAAGCCTGGCGCTGACGGCGGAGGGCTTCAGCGGCCCGGAACAGGACCTCGCTGCGCTGCCGGGCCGGCAATCGGGACCAGTCTCCAAAGGCGGCTCTGGCCGCGTTAACGGAGGCCTCCACCTCGCCTGTTCCGGCAGAGGAAACCTGAGCCAGGACTTCATCAGGAGCGTTGGGGTTGATTGAAGGAAAGGTCTGTGCTGTTCCTAGGTCCTGCCCATTGATCTGCAGGGAGATGGAACGCGGGAAGGATCTTCTGGCCTCCTGCAGGGACTTGCACATATCCTGCCTGGATTTTGCGGCCCAGTCAAAGGGCGGTTCGTTCAAAAAAGGTCCTTTATCCCCGTATTCCGGTGCTTCTTCCGGCGGGGGCAGGGGAGCGTCCTCATGGCTCATGGCCAGGTCCGCGGGGTTGGTGAGCAGCCGTTCTTTGTCCAGGCCTTCCTTGAAGCTCTGACGCAGAAAAGACTCATTGGACGTGTTTTCCAGAAGCCGCCGCACCAGGTAGGCCATGCCCGGAATGACTTCCCCGATGGGGGCGTAGAGCCGGACCCGATAGCCGGCCCGGGTCAGGGCGGTGCGCAGATTTTCAGCCATGCCGTAGAGCATCTGTATCTCGAATTTTTCCTTGGGCACCCCGAGATCATTGGCGGTCTCCTGGGCAAAGGCAATGGAGCGGATATTGTGGGAGGCGCATTTATAGGTGACCAGATCATGGTTCTCCAGGATGCGACGAGTCAGGCGCTCGTACATGGCATCGGTCTCGTACTTGTTGGTGAAGACCGGAATGGGAACGTTATTCTGATTGGCCCGAACCACTTCTTCATCCCAGAAGGCCCCTTTGACCAGCCGGATATGCATGGGCTGCCGCTGTTTTCCGGACCACTGCAGGAGGTCTTCCAGCGGGGGTTCGGCGTCGCGCAGATAGGCCTGGTACACGAGGCCCACATGGGGATAGCCGGCGAATTCCTCTTCCTCCATGATGCTTTTGAAGGTGGCCAGGGTCAGCTCCCGCAGGGGCAGATGCTCCATGTCCAGCATGAGGCAGGCCCCGATGTCCATGGCCTTGCGAAGAATGGGGCGCATGCGCTCCTTGGCCCGTTCCAGGGAATGTTCAAAAGCGCAGGCCTTGTCCATGTACTGGGCATACAGGGAGGAGACCATGACCGACATCACGCATTTCGGGGTGTCGCCCCAGTCCAGATCGCCGTCTGCCCTGCCCAGGGCCGGCCATTGCCGGGCGATCTGTTCGAATTCTTCAAAAAATTTGATTTGCTCCCGGACGAATGTTTCTTCTTCCTGAACCGACTTGACTTCTTCCTTCAAGATCTTCATCACCCAGGGCACGCCTTTGTCCCTGATTTTTTTCATGACCGGAGCCGCTTCCTGCAGGGTGTTGCCGACAATGAACTGCTTGCCCATGCTGTTGATGTTCTTGGACAACCCCTTGGCGGCCATCTTGGCGGCCATGGAATTCGGGCTGATCTTTTTCAGGCCGAATTGCAGGGTTTTGGGGAAATCATGCTCCGGACGGCAGAAATACTGCTGGATATGCTCGGCCACCGCCTCAGGAGAATTCAAATAAGGGAAGACATCCACAAAGCGGAACATCTGAACCTTGAAGGCTTCGTCTTTCATGGACCAGTCCATCATTTTTCCGGTCCAGAAATCCTTTTTGAAAAGAGATGGCTTTTCTTTTTCCACCTCTTTGAAAATGTCCAGACCTCTGTTTTTCACCCTGGATTCAAAATCTGTGTTCGCCATGCTGTCCTCCATATCCGTCTTTGCTGTTATTCAAAATAGCTATCTCTACCGGTATCTCTATCGGTATCGCTATCGGTATCGATCTTATCTCTGTTCCCATAGTCCGACAGTTCTTCATTCACCGAATACCCCCGTTTTCCCATCCCGGTGAGCATAGCAACGATTCGATCAAGAACTTGCTTCATATCCGTGTTTAAATCTGACGAAAGCGCACCGCAAACTTCCAAAACGTCCTGTACAGCAGCACACTCAAGAGCTGAACCCCGGGCAATTTCAAAATAGCGACGTCTGTCTGCTGCTGTCGCTTTTCCATTGCCTTCAGCCAAGTTGAGAGGAATCGCCTGAGCTGCTCGGAGTAACTGATCTTTCGCGTTTCTATGCCCTTTCAATTCCGAACAGAAATGATATGCCCAGCCAACCTAATGGATGGACTTCTGGTAGACATCCAGTTTTTCATGTCCAAATGTCATATTCTCCTCCATTCTTTCGAATAGCGATAGCGATACCGATCCCGATACCGACAAGGATCTTGCTAGCGATACTGACCCGGACAAGCGGGCCGTTAATCTAGAAACATTATCTCATCGCCAGTGCCTGGCCTGATCGTCTAGCTCCTTGATAATTGCTTCGTCCAGCGGCTCTTCCTTCTGCTCGATGAGCTGCCTGGTGAATTCGGCCAGGCGGTCATTGATCTTTCTGGCTCCTTTGGCCACCCAGTTGCTGTTCACCGAACGATCAAAGAGTTTGGAATACCAGATATCCCGGAAAAATTTCATGGTGTGCTCGTCCGACAGAAAGTGTCCGCCGGGACCGACGGAATCGATGACATCAAGGGCCATGCGATCCTCATCAATGATGATGCCCCGCATGTACTGATTGACCATGTGCAGGATCTCGTTGACCAGGACCATGTAGGCCGGGGAGACCAGGGTGGCGTGATCCAGCAGGCCGTTGTCATGGACCATGTTCGCTCCGCTCAGGGCCGAGGTCAGACAGGAGAAAGCCCCTTCCACCGCTGCCTGGGAATCCGGGTATTTGGCGTCTGAGCAGCCGGACATGCCGAAAAATGGAAGATTGTAAAAATGGGAGAGCTGGGCCATGGCCGAGGCCATGATGTGCATTTCCGGCGCCCCGAAGGAGAAGACCGTGGTAGCCATGTCAAAGATGGTTCCAAAGGCCCCGTAGACAAAAGGTGCCCCAGGACGCACCAACTGCCCGAGCACGATCCCGAACAAAGATTCTACACTGCCCTGAATCAGGGTCCCGGACAGGGTCACCGGAGCCGTGCTTCCGGCCTGGGGACCGGAGTAGCAGATCTGGGGCAGACCCTGTTCCGCGGCAAACAAGAGCCGGTCAATGAGCTGATCGTCGTAAACCAGGGGAGAAATCGGGGTGTTCAAAAGGACGATATTGGGCATTGCCAAAAGATTTTCCTCGCTCCCGGCAATGGTCGTTCCCATGGCGTAGATGTCCTTGAGGCCGTCCAGGGTTCCGCAGCTGAAAACCAGGGGTTTTTTGCTGTAGATCAAGGCCTGTCTGGCCACATGCCGGTCCGAGGTTTCCGAGGGGACGTCCTCGGCCACGCCCAGGGTCATGTTCCAGGTGAAGTTGGACAGGTTGTTGGTTAGGGTGGCTGTGGTCCGGCAGTCTTCCAGGCGAAAACGGCGGCGATCCTCGGTGTCCGGGTCCAGATAGTCAAAAGCATCCAGGGTCGTGCCGAACCAGGTCTTTTCGTCGCTTAATTCCAGGGTCTGCTCCCGGTCCCGGGTCCCGAGAAAAATGCTCGAGGGGGCGGTGGCCAGGGCTTTTTGGACCAGCCAGGATGGGAGATACACCCGGTCGCCTTCGACTCTGGCCCCGTGGTCTGCCAGGACCTCCAGAGCCCTGGCATGGGTCACCTTGACCCCGGTCCGCTCCATGACCTCCAGGGCTCCGTAATGCAGTTGCCAGACCTGATCGTCGCTCAGTACGAACTGCCGGGGCTTGAAGCGCAGGTCCAGTTTGATGTCCGCTTCTTCACGGCTTTCGCTGGTCATGCTCGAAAAATCACGCGTCAAATAAGAGTCTTCAAATTCCATAGCGCAGATACCTGTTTATACTGCTTCAAGTTTCCGTTTTCGTAAGGCCGGCAATGAAACTCAATGAACAACGATAAAATAAAAATTGGATCAGTAGAGCTTTGGCTCAGAGATTGAAATGTGGGCTAAACCTATCAGGGCATAAGATGGTCTGTCAACAGGTTGTCAGACCAATATAGAAAAACGGATTCAAAGCCTTTCCAGCTGATTTTCCGCATAGACTTTTTTTGATTGGCTTCCGGGATCTTGAAGGCTAAGGGCAGGCCGAAAAGATATCCGCCTTTACGCTGCAGCCGGCAAACCCTCACCTCCGCCCGCAGAGCAGAATTATTTTGACATCGAAGGCGCTCGGCTGTATGACGAAATCAGAGACGAACCACGGACCCCCGGCAAGGAGACGCAGTTGTGGAACATATCCAGGAGCTCGCGCGACAGGTGCCTGTCCTGGCCGAAACTGAAAGCGCTCGTGGGGCAGGGGGTCAGGCTGGACTGAATATAAAGGCCTCTTTGGTGAGTTCTCAAAGATCTCTTTTTTTTCTTAACCGTGAACCTGGAACCGTTGGGCTTAGCCAGCTTTAATTCAAAGGAGATTCCATGATCTACCGTTTTCATCATCTTCACCTGATCTGCCGGGACTTGGAGGGCATGATCGATTTCTTCACCCAGGTTTTGGGGGGCAGTCTGGCGGCGCGGCAGAAATTCGGGACGGCGGACGGCGCGTCCATCGATCTTCAGGGAACACGCATCAACCTGCGGGTGGCCCGGGAGGATGAGGATATCAAAGGCGATGCCTCCTTCACCAGCTATGGATACGACCATATCGGGCTGCAGGTCGATGATCTGGAGGCCGCGTATCAGGAAATACAGGACAAAGGGTTTTCCTTTTTCGTGCAGCCCAAAGACATCCCGGGCTTGCGGATCGCTTTTTTCAAAGGGCCTGAGGCCATACCCATCGAGCTGGTCCAGGTGCTGGGAGAGGGGATTGAAGATTAGACATTCATGAGGTTTCAGGTGTCGCGTTTCGGGTGTCAGTCCTGCCGCTGGCCGCAGACGTCCAGTTTGATCAAAAAGAAACTTGGAGTCACCTCCTCCGTCATTCCGGCGGAGGCCGGAATCCAGACTGAACAAGCTGGACCCCGGCCTCCGCCGGGGTGACGGAGAAAGAAAAATCAATTTTTTCCTCGGACCCGGAATCAGCATCGGAATCGGTATCGAGAATTGGTTTGATGAGGATTAAGACTTCGATTCCGATAGCGATAGCGATAGCGATTCCGACCGGGATTTCTGCCTAGAGTTTCTTTAGGTGAAGCTGCTTCAGCCTTTATCATCAATGAGTTCGGTCAGGACCCCGTTCATCTTCCTGGGATGGATAAAGGCGAACTCGCATTCCCGAAAAGGTCTGGCCCCGCCGATAAAGGGATAGTCCTTATTCCGGAGTTCCTGCATGGCCTCCCGGGTGTTGTCCACGTTGAAGCTCAGGAGCATGATGCCTTCGCCGTGTTTGGCAATGAACCTGGCCACCTCCCCGTCAGGGCTGGTGGATTCCATGAGCTCAAAGCCCACTTCGCCGACATAATACCGGGCCACCCGGATTTTTTCATTGTCATCTACATAGGCGTCGTCCGGACCGGACTTGCCGAGCATGATCTCCCAGACCGGCTTGGCCTGCTCCAGATCCTTGACCGCCACGCAGATGTGGTCGATTTTGTTTATCTTCACGGTTCTTCCCCTTTTCCAATTTTTTCAGGAGAAAAAATTGGAAATTCTTCTTTGTTCTTCATTCACCATTCGACGTTCAGCGTTCAACGTTCGACGTTTTTTTCCGATGGGATTGCTTCGTCGAAACGATTTTCACACTCTTGCTTAGACCTCCTGCTTTCACCCCTCAGCCCTATGCTCCATACTCCATGCCCTCTGCCTCTTCAATCCCGGCATTCCGTCCGGACTGGAGGCGGCATTTCTTGCTTATCAAATTTCCAATTTCCAATTTCGAATTTCCAGCTTTTTTTCTTCCCGACCTCCGACGTCTGATTTCTCATTTTCTGAATTCCGGCTTCCGTTTTTCCAGAAAGGCGGATATCCCCTCCCGGGCCGCATCCAGGCAGGCGATCTCCCCGAATCCTTGATATCCGGCTTCCAGAGCCTGCTCGAAATCCTGGCATGCGGCGGCGGCTTTGACAGTGCGGGCGGCTGTAGCCACGGCTTCCTGGCTCAAGGTGAGTTTTCCGGCCATGGGCGGCTCCGGAAGGTCGATCTTCGGCAGACTGGCCGGGGCTTCGGGAAGCTGATAGCTCTGACCGGACAGAGAATGTACCAGGCGGATCGCCTCGGGCAGCAGTTCCTGATGCTTGTCCACAACACTCCGGATCATGCCGATTTCCTTGGCCTGCTCTGCAGTAACGGCTTTGCCGAGACAGATCATTTCATGGAAGTGTTCAGCCCCCTGGGGCCATCTGCGATAGGGCACCACGCAGCCGCCAATGCCGGGTAAAATACCCAGGGTGATCTCCGGGAACTGCAGTCTCACCCCTTTGACCGCTACCAGGGCGTGACAACGGATGGCCACTTCCAGCCCCCCCCCAAGGGCCATGCCGTTGAGGGCCGCCACAATGGGCTTGTCCAGGCGATCCATGAAACGCTGCACCTTGGCGCAGTCCCGGCTGTACTGGACCGCTTTTTCCTTGTCTCCCAGGACCTCGGGGAACCGGCCGATGTCCGCCCCGGCGGAAAAGGCGCTCAGCCCATAGCCGGTCAGAACGAAGCCCTTGGTTTCGGGGTCTTTGTCAAACTGCTCCAGAACGGAGAGGATTTCGTCGTTGATCCTGTCGCTCAGGGCGTTCATGGCCTGAGGGCGGCGCAGGGTAATGACCTTCACCCCGTCAACGCTGTCCACGAGCACATTACGCTTGAAGTCGAGGTACTCGGCCAGGGGCTGTTTGGGTTTCGGAAAATCCGGCTTTTCCCGGGCAAAGCGATCCACGATTCTCTTGACTTCGCTTTCTGCAAGGGTTTGCATGAGTTCCAAAGGACCCTGCTTGAACCCTAAGGCGATCTCGCAGCCAAGGTTGAGGTCTTCCTGACTGCCGATCCCCCGGTCCAGGATGTCGAAGCTTTGGGAGAAGAGGATGCCCAGGAGACGGTCCCGGACCTGTTCTTTGATTCCCGGCGGGACCTCCGGACCGGAACCGGGACTGGCTGTCTCCCATTTGGCGACTGATCCCAGTATGGGGGCGGGCTGATAATGGGCGCCTTCTTTCTCCATCTGGTTGCTGTTGGTCTCGATGATGATCGGATTGCCGTTGGCCAGATTGAGGACGAAGAAAGGGCCGGCAAAGACAAATTCCTCGGCAGTCCTATCGATCTGGGCGGCGGTGGCGTCCTGCAAAAGCCGGGCGGCCTCATTGCACCAGTTGTCGAAAATCCGATCGAGCATGAAGCAGACCACGTCCCGGGTGACCAGGGGGACCTTGCCGGTCATGGCGAAAAACCAGAGCAGGTAGTCGATGACCTCCTGAGATGACTGCTCCCAGGAAACGACCTCCACCGGCAGGCTCCGCCAGGCCGGAGCAAAAAAATGGGTGATGCTGGTTCGCTCCGGATGCCGGGTTTGGGCAAAGATCTCACCGGCCGGGATGGAGCTTGTGTTGGAGGTCAAAATGGCCGAAGGATCGACCTGTGCTTCAACCTGCTGGAAAATCGTCTGCTTTAACTGAAGTGATTCGGTGGCGGCCTCGATGACCAGCTGAGAATGGCGCAGGGCATCGTAATCAGAGGTGTAATTGATATTTTCCAGGATCGCTGCGGCCTTTTCCGGACTCAACTTTTTTTTATCCACCCCTTTCCGGGCATAGCCGGCCAGTCGTTGTTCCGCCTTTTTCAAGGCCTCTTCCGAAATATCCACCAGATGGAGTTTGATTTCGGGCCGGGCGCTTTTCAGGTAATAGGCGATGTCCGGCCCGATGGTGCCGGATCCGATGATGGCCGCTTCTTCGGGAAGGCCGCGCTCCGGTTTGATGAGCAATGGATTGACTGCCGTGGGGTAGAGGTTCTGTGTGTGCATACAACGCCCCTTTGGGATTGAAGATTGAAGAGTGAGGATTGAATATTGCAGAAACAAGAAATAAAATTTATGATTTACTTTAAAGTCTTAGGTGTAAAGGTCGCCATAAGCTGCGAAATATGTATTTATGGCACCCCCTCTTTATTCCCCATTCAACGTTCGATGTTCGACGTTCTTCCCTCTTGAATTTAGCCCTCCCTCAACTTTTCGGTGGCCCGGCTGTCCACCTCCAGGGTCTCCGGATTCAGAACCACTTTATAGGCCTGCTCGGCCTGCTCCAGGCTGACGTATCCCTGGCGCACATCATATTCCACCAGGACGGGGTCCCGTTCACAGGGATCTCCGAAACCACCGCCGCCGGGGGCGTCCATGATGATCTCGTCGCCGGGCTCCAGTTGGGTCAGGCCATAGGGATTGCCCGGGGTGCCGTTGACCAGAAAGCGGGCCAAGGAACCGCTGTTCCCGCCAAACAGACCCTTTGCCGGATAGCGGAAACGGCCGGATTGAATGCCCAGATTGACCGGGGGCAAAGGCCCGGCGGCGTCATCCGGGATGCTGAAGACCACCCGCCGTCCCAGCCCGCCTCTGCTGCGTCCGGGTCCGCCGGAATCGGTTAAGAGTTCCCGTTTTTGCACGAGGAGCGGGGTGTTGCTTTCAAAAATTTCCACCGGAGTGTTGGCCCCGTTGGCCGGAAAGATATAGTCGTAGTAGCCGTCGTTGTTTTGCCCGGCACCCATGCCGCCGCCTCTGATGATCACACTGTGCCAGCGGGAACGGTCTTTCCGCAGGCCGTAGAAGACGTTCATGGTGGCCGGGGTTCCGCCGCTGGACGCGATGACCCGGTCCGGAAGGGCTTCGGCCATAGCCTGGTAGATGATCTCCGTCACAAAGTGCCCGATCTGCATCCTGGCGGCCACGGCTGCCGGGAATTTACAGTTGACCACGCTGCCCTCGGGGGCCAGGACTGCAATGGGGGCCGCACTGCCGTCGTTGTTGGGCAGATCCGGGTCGAACATGCTTTTCAGGGCCATGAAGACATAGGCATAGGTGAAGTTGTAGACCACGTTGCCGCCCCAGGCCACCTGACCGGAGGAGCCTGTAAAATCCACCTGGATTTGATCCCCGGTCACATTGACGCTGAGCTTGATGCGCACGTCCTCCCGGCCCTCCATCTGTTCCACCAGGCCTTCGGCCGGATAGCTGCCGTCCGGAACCGCGGCAATGGCCTTGCGCATGTTAAGCTCAGTCCTGGAGATGATCTCCTCGGCCAGGTCCTGGAGATCCTCAAGCCCGTACTCCTGGAGCATGCCCTTGATCTGTTCGGTACAGACATGATTGGCCGCGATCTGGGAGCGGATGTCTCCCAGGACCTCCTCAGGGGTGCGCACGTTCCAGCGGATGAGATCGGCAACAGACTGATTGATGATCCCCTGTTCATAGATTTTTACCAGAGGAATGAACAGGCCTTCTTCATAGACTTCGCGGTTGTCCGAGGCCACCCGGCCGCCGATATCCGAATGGTGAAAGACGCAGGCCGTGAAAGCCGCCAGTCGGTCCTGATAAAAAATCGGGGAGAGCACACAGACATCATTGAGATGTCCGGCCAGGGCCCAGGGGTCATTGGTGATCAGTACATCGCCGGATTTGAAGGTCTCGGGATCCAGTCCGGAGATGAGCCGCTTGATCCCCAGGGCCATGGCCCCGGACTGCCCCGGGGTGGCGAAAGAGCCCTGGGCCAGTTCCCGTCCCAGGCGGTCGGTGAACATGCAGGTGTAGTCGT
This sequence comes from Desulfohalobiaceae bacterium S24, assembly GCA_011389765.1. Taxonomy (GTDB): domain Bacteria; phylum Desulfobacterota; class Desulfovibrionia; order Desulfovibrionales; family Desulfothermaceae; genus JAABTT01. The sequence continues at coordinate 29,579 of JAABTT010000019.1, forward strand.
GGGCGTCCCGAACCAGACTGGAAAAAGCCGTCCGGGCCACAGTGGTATCCGCCTCGTCCACGATGGCGATGAGCCGCTGCCAGAGAATCTGCAGGGTCACCGGGTCAAAATGTTCTGCCATGGCGGGTCCTTTTGAGGTTTCAGATATCAGCGTGGCCGCCGGCCACGCTGATATCTAATTGTTTGATATTTAATACAATATATGTCTAAGCTGGTATGCTGTTTATCTTGAAATCCACGACTGCCGGTTTGATCAATGAAGAAACTTTAGGTCACCCCCTCCGTCATTCCGGCGAAGGCCGGAATCCAGACTGAAAAAGCTGGACCCCGGCCTTCGCCGGGGTGACGGAGAAAAAAAATCAAGTTTCATACGAGCTTTGCCTCAATCCAAAATCTCACATGATTTCCATCCAGAGAAATCCATACTCGTCCACGGATATCCGGGCGTCCTCCCCCGCCACCAGGGTCGACTCCCGTTCTTCTATAATGGCCGGTCCCTGAAAACGCATTCCCGGAAACAGCATGTAGCGGTCATAGACTGTATAGGTGATGAAATCCCGGGCCAGAGCGGAGTAGGCCGGACGTGTCCCTTTGACTGCCTCAGCGGGCTCCCGGGTCCCGGTTGCGATTTTCTGCAGCTGCAGCGGCCGCTTCGGGAGATGAGCCCGAACCCGGAAGTTGACGAATTCAACCGGGGCCTCGGGATAGGTCCGGCCGAACAGTTCTTTATAGACCCGGTCAAAGCGATTCCGGATGTCGGTTTGTTGATATCCGTCAAAGGGCTGCTGGGGAAGAGGAACGTTGGTTTCGGAATCCTGTCCGATAAAACGCATATCCAGGGACCGTTCAAAGGAGATGTCCCGAGGCTTCTCCTCTGCCTTGAGGTTTTTGACGCCCTGCCGTTCCAGATCTTGAAAGACCGCTTCCGCTTCGGCAAGATCAACCGAGCTTAAAGGGACTTTGTGGCTCCGGACCAGGTCGAAGGCCCGGGGAGCCGTGAAAAAGCCCAGGGCGGAAGCCACCCCGGCATTGGGTGGGATAAGGACTTTGCCGGCCCCGAGTTTTTTGGCCAGGCCATAGGCATGGACCGGACCGGCCCCGCCAAAGGCGGTCACGGTGACCACTTCGGGATTGCCACCCTTTTCAGCGATATGGGTCTTGGCGGCTCCGGCCATGGTCTCGTTGATCAGATCGTGAATTCCCCAGACGGCCTGCAAATAGCTGATCCCCAAAGGACCGGCGATCTGCTCTTCAATGCCCTGCCTGGCTCCTTCTTTGTCCAGGCGCATTTCCCCGCCTAAAAAATAGTCCGCATCCAGGTAGCCGAGCAGGAGATCGGCGTCGGTCACACAGGGGGCGGTCCCCCCCCGGCCGTAACAGATCGGACCGGGATCGGCGCCGGAACTTTCCGGTCCCACCTGGAGGGTGCCCATTTTGCTGATTTTGGCAGTGCTGCCCCCGCCGGCTCCGATTTCCATGAGATCCACCACCGGAACCTGGATGGTCAGTCCGCTGCCCTTCATGAAGCGCTGCACGCGGCCGACCTCGAATTGAGGCACTACTCCGGCCGTTCCCCGTTGAATGAGGCAGGACTTGGCCGTGGTGCCGCCCATGTCAAAACAGAACATGTCCGGAATGTTGAACAGCCGGCTGTAAAACTGTCCGGAAATAACGGCGGCCGTAGGTCCGGACTCGATGATTCGCACCGGAAATTCTGCTGCGGTGGCCACCGAGGTAATGGAGCCGCTGGAGAGCATGATGAACAGATTGCCGCTGAAACCGATGCTGTTCAGGCTCTTTTCCAAACCGGCCAGGTAGCGCCCGGTCAAGGGCTTGACATAGGCATTGGTCGCCGTGGTGCTCGTCCGTTCGTATTCCCGGATCTGGGGCAGGACTTCATAGGAGATGGAGACGAACAGGTCCGGGGCTTCTTCCTGGATCATTTTTTTGATCCGGTATTCGTGCTCCGGATTTTCAAAGGAATTCAGCAGGCAGACCGCAATGGATTCCACCCCTTTATCCAGCAGATTCTTGATCACCCGGCGGGCTTCATCCATATTCAGCGGCTTTAAGATACTGCCGTCGCTTCGGATCCGCTCCTCGACTTCCTGGCGCAGCTCCCTTGAAATCAGAGGCTGAGGGAATTCGGCAAAAATATCATAGGGGGCATAGCGGATTTCCCGGCCCAGTTCCAGGACGTCCCGGAAGCCTTTGCTGGTGATCAGTCCGGTTCTGGCCCCCTTACGTTCGATGATGGCATTGATGACCAGGGTCGTGCCGTGGATGATCTCCTCCATTCCCTTAATACATCCCGGAATTCGGGTTTCCAGCTCTTTGATCCCGGACCGGACCGCTTCTGCGGGATCTCTGGGGGTGGTCAAACATTTGTTGGTTCGGATAGCCCCGGTGGTTTCATCCAGGAGCACAAAATCCGTAAAGGTGCCGCCGATATCGCATCCAAGCCTGTAGATCCTGTCCGTCATTCAATACCCCGTTGGGATTTGAGATTGAAGATTTAAGATTGAAGATTGAATATTGCTGCATAAAGATTTAAGATTTAAGATTGAATATTGCTGCATAAAGATTTAAGATTTAAGATTGAATATTGTAGATTGCTGCAGGGAAACGATTTATGATTTAATATTGAAGATTGTAGATTGCTGCATAAAGATTTAAGATTGAATAATGAATATTGAATATTGCTGCAGGGAGAATAAAGGCACGGTAGTAATAAAAAGCTTTATTTGTTGGTATTTGACCGTATTTATTCAGCAATATTCAATATTCAATCTTAAATCTTCAATCCCCCTTCAGTCCCGCCCGAATCTTTTCCGGGGTGATGGGCAGTTCCTTGATTCGCACCCCCACGGCATCGTACACAGCATTGGCCACGGCCGGGGCCACCGGAACGAGGCCGGGTTCGCCCACGCCTTTGGCCCCGAAAGGGCCGGCCTGATCATTGGTTTCGATGCATTCGAGATGGATGGGGAAATCAAGGTCGGCAGCCGAAAAAATCTTGTAATCCAGAAAATTGGGATTGAGCATTTTCCCTTTGCTGGTTTTGATCTCTTCGCACAGGGCGTAGCTGAGTCCCTGAACAATGCCGCCGTAAAACTGGCCTTCCAGGGTCTGGCGGCTGATGACCCGGCCCACGTCATGGGCCGCCACATAGTTCAGGATATGCACCTGCCCGGTTTCCGTATCCACCTCCACTTCCAGTCCATGAACTCCGAAGATATAGGCGGTGGAGATATTTCCTTTTCCGGTCTTCATATCGGACATTTCGTTTTCCGGGTCGTAAAAGGCCTCGCTGACCACCATCTGACCCTGCTCCCGGAAATGAGCCTGCCGCAGGATTTCTTCCAGACTGACCCGAAGCAGGGGATCGTCCGGGGCCTCCCGCAGAAAGATTTCATTGTTTTTCAATTCAAAGTCCTGAGGATCGTAACTGGTCCGGCATTCGGGATCGGAGACAGACTCGCCCGCTTTGCGCTTCTTTTTGATGTTGGCGGCCACTCTGGAGGCAAAATGCAGGGCCGCCAGCTGAAATATTTTGTCCCGGGCCTTGGCCGCAGCCAGGAGCACGGCATTGCCTGCGGTGAACAAGCCCCGGCTGGCATGGGTTCCTACATCCCAGGGACAGGTGGCGGTGTCGCCGAAGATGATATGGACATTTTCCGGACTCACGCCCAGGGCCTGGGCCGTGACCAGCTGCAGGGAGGCGACAAAGCCCTGGCCCATCTCCACGCCTCCGGTGAGAACGTGGACATGACCGAAGTCATCGATTTTAAGAATGACGCCGCTGGCATCCGAGCGGTAGACCCGGGCCCCGCCGCCGGTATGAAAAAGGGCGGCCATACCCACTCCCCGGAACTTTTTCCGGTCCGAACCCCGTTTGGCGCTCCACTCCAGTTTCTCCGAGACCTGTTCAAGACACTCCTGAAAGCCGCAGGAGGTGATTTTCAAACCCATGGGAGTGGTTTCGTGCGGATGATTCCGGTTGCGCAGCCGAAGTTCATAGGGATCCATGGAGGCTTTTTCCGCCAGCTGGTCCAGGTTGCTCTCCAGGGCCCAGGTGGCCTGGGGATTGCCGTAACCCCGCATGGCCTGGGCGTAGGTGTTGTTGGTATAGACGATTTGCGTCGCATAGGAAATATTGGGGACCCGATAGAGGGAGCTGATGGGGAGCATCATCACACTGGGCGTGGTGGCCCCCCAGGAGGTATAGGCCCCGTTGTCCAGGGTCATGCGTATCTCTCTGAAGGTGAGTTTCCCCTCCCGGTCGCAGCCTTGGGCTATGATGGTCTCCGTAGGCTGTCGCGGGGAAAGGCAGGCAAACTCTTCCTCCCGGTTCATGACGATCTTGACCGGCCGGCCGCTGGCGTGGGCCAGGAGGATGGCCAGGAATTCATAGGAGTGGGTGTCCAGGCCGGAACCAAAGCTGCCCCCCAGCTCAGGGATTTGGACTCTGACGTTCTTCCCTTTGAGCCCCATTTTGGTAAGGGCCTGGTGGAAGTCCTTCTGGGCCAGATAGGGGATTTGGGTTTTGCAGTGAATGGTCAGATTGTTCTGGAGGTCAAACTCGGCCAGACAGCCGGCCGTACCCATACAGGTATGGGTTGTGGCTTTGGTGCTGAAATGGTCTTCCACCCAGAACGTCGACTCCTCCCGGGCCCTGTGCACGTCTCCATGCTCGAAGCGCCAGGGCAGGTCCAGGAGATTGTCGTTTTTCGGACGGCCCCGGGGATCTGTTTCGTGGATCAGGGGCGCTCCGGAAGCCAGGGCCTCCGCCGGGGAAAACAGCCCGGGGAGTTCCTCGTATTCCACATGGATCAACTCCAGGGCCTCGGCCGCAATATCCGGATCAATGGCGGCCACGGCCGCAACTTCGTCCCGGTACTGACGGACCTTGTCCTTCTTCAGAACCCAGTTGTCCTGGATGAAACCGATCTTGATCTCCGGCGTGTTGAATGCGGTGAGCACCGCTTTGACCCCGGACAGTTTTTCCGCCCTGGAGGTATCGATCTGTTTGATGCGGGCATGGGGATATTGGCTGAATTTGATCTTGCCGTAGAGCATACCCGGGAGTTTGAGATCATGAATATAACGGCTTTTGCCGGCCGCCTTGGCAAAGGCGTCGATGCGCGGCCGATGGGAGCCGATCCAGTCAGTGCTCATGGTCCGTCCTTTCCTTAAAGGCTATATATCTTTGATTTTCTTGGAGTCAGCAATCTTCAATCTTCACTTTTAAATCTTAAATCCAAAATCGTCTCCCTGCAGCAATATTCACTCTTCAATCTTCAATCTTCAATACCAAAGTCCTGAGCGGCTTTTTGCACCGCGTCAAGGATCTGGACATAGCCGGTGCAGCGGCAGAGGTTGCCCGCGAGCCCCTGTCTGATTGCGTCTGCATCCGGTTTTGGATTGTCTTCCAGCAGGGCCTTGGCGGAGAGGATCATTCCCGGGGTGCAGAAACCGCACTGAACGGCCCCGTTTTCTGCAAAACTCTTTTGCAGAGTATGCAGCTCGTTTTGCGGCCCCATAAGTCCTTCTATCGTGATCACCTCCTTGCCTTCAACCTCAAAGGCGGGGTAGAGGCAGGAATTGATGTTGCGTCCGTCGACCAGCACGGTGCAGGCCCCGCATTCGCCGTGCCCGCAGCCTTCTTTGGTCCCGGTCAGGGACAGGTGATCACGCAGGAGTTCGAGCAGCATGGTGTTCGAGGCGACTTCCAGGCTGACCCGGTCTCCGTTCAGGGTGAAGGTGATGTTTTTCCTCATACTTTTGCTCGGCATCCATTGATTTGTAAATTGTTCAAAAGCTTATGCTTTATATTCTCATATCCGGGGCATCGCAATGGATACCTCGCAAAAGTATCCGCTTTTTTGCAAAAAAATTGTGATGCCGGATTATTTTGTATTCAGCAATGTTCTATACTGATCCAATTTTGGTTTTTGAAGCAAAGACTGATTGTCCTTTGATTTCAACGACAGAATCCTGAAAAAGGTAAGTTGGAGCAGTATATCTTCAATCTTCAGTCTTAAATGCTATAGCTTGCCGAATACATCTTTTCACCAGGGTGCCGGCCAGGTCCCGGCGATACGCTTCACCGGCCCGGAGGTCACTTATGGGGCTGACGGTCTGCCGGACCCGGGCCTCCAAGGTTTCGAGCAGTTCAGTATTGATGGTCCGGCCCGTGATCAGGGCTTCCGCCTGTTCCAGCCGCTGCGGGGTCGGACCTACGGCCCCGGCGGCCAGTCGGCAAAAGGAGCAGGTTGTCTCCTCCAGTCGGATCAGGACGGCTGCATTGACCAGGGCCAGATCTTTGGCGCTCCGTCCGATTTTGGAAAAGGCGGCCCGGCTGTTTTCAAAAGGAGCGGGTATCTTCACCGCTTTGAGGATCTCCAAGGGCTGAAGCCTGGTTTGTCCCGGTCCAAGAAAGAAGTCAGACAGAGGCAGGGTTCGCTCGCCTTCAGGACCGGCGAGCACAAGGCGGCTGTCCAGAACCAGAAGGGCCGGGATGGAGTCCCCGGCCGGCGAGGCATTAACCAGATTCCCACCGAGGGTGGCCACGTTCCTGACCTGAACGTTGGCCAGAGAGGCAACCGCCTGCTGCAGGACCGGGGCCAAGTCCCGAACCAGGGGGTCTGTTTCGATATCCCGGAGCAGGGTCATGCCTTTGATGAGCACTCCGGAATCATCTTCTTCAATACCCTGCAGTTCACTGATTTGCCGCAGCGATATCAGGTTTTCCGCTCGGGTCAGTCCCTGTTTGATCTGGACCATGAGGTCGGTCCCTCCGGCGATGTACCTGCTTTGCCCGGAAGACTGCTCCATAAGTTCAAAAGCCTGGTTCAGGCTCTCGGGTCGATAATAATTAAAATGCATACTGATCCAATGTGGAGTTTACGATGTGTGTCGCTGTTGACACAAGCCTGGAAGCCTTGATGCAAACCTGCGCATTGGATCAGTATCTATACTGATCCAAATTCCCATTTTTCATAACAGAGGATGTAACTCAAAAATAATTGTCGTTGTCGAAAAAATGAACTGGATCAGTATCTACCTGGTTCAGGCCTGCTGATCCAATGTTTTTCATCCATCATTCAACGTTCGATCTTCAATCCTTCATTCTTCATTTTACATTCGACGTTCGACGTTCGATGTTCAACGTTCTCTCCCCTCCCAGCATCCCAGCATTAGTCCCCATCTCTTTTGTCGATGACCCGCTTGGTCTTGCGCACGGTGCGGGTCAGGGAGCCGTAATCCACCAGTTCGATTTCCGAGGCCACAAGGACCTGGCTTTTGATCTTTTGAGAGATTTCCGGAATGAGCTTTTCGTCGATGTCCGCATCCAGCCCCTGCTCCCGCTCAATACGCAGGAGCATGGAGTCCAGCCCCTGCTCCCGCTCCAGGACGATCTGAAATTCACTTCCGATGCCCTCGATCTGGGACAAAATCTCGTCGATCTGTCCCGGATAGATGTTCACGGCCCGGAAAATGATCATGTCGTCGGTTCGTCCCAGGAGCTGGTCATGCCGGGGCAGAATGGAGCCGCAGGCGCATCGGCCCGGTATGAGACGGCTCAAATCCCTGGTCCGGTAGCGGATCAAGGGGACCGCTTCCTTTTTCAGGGTGGTGACGACCATCTCGCCGACCTCGCCGGACTGAACCGGCTCCAGGGTCTCGGGGTCCACGATTTCCAAGAGAAAATAGTCGGCCCAGTAATGGATTCCGGAATGCCTGGAGCATTCCAGCCCGGTCCCCGGGCCGTAGAGTTCGGTCATGCCCGGGATGTCAAAGAGCTGCTCCAAACCAAGGAGATCCTGGATTTTGCGGCGCATGGCCCGGCTGGAGCGCTCGGACCCAAAGATCATTTTTTTGAGATTGATTCGGTCCAAAAGGCGGTTTCGACTGACTTCTTCAGCCAGGAGCAGGCCCATGGAGGCGGTGCAGCAGAGGACTGTGGATTGGAAATCAATGAGAAACTGGGTCTGCATTTCCAGATTCCCCGGACCCACCGGGATGGCCATGGCCCCGAAGCGTTCGCAGCCGGCCTGAAAGCCCACCCCGGCCGTCCAGACCCCGTAGCCCACGGCAATCTGGACCCGATCCTCAGCATTCAAGCCGGCCATTTCATAACAGCGGGCAAAGAAACGGCTCCAGTCCTGAATGTCTTTTGGGGTATAGCAGAGAACTTTTCGCTTGCCCGTGGTCCCGGACGAGGCATGGATGCGGACTACGTCCCGGGCAGGCACGCAGAGCAAGGGGAATGGGTAGCCGTCCTTCAAGTCCGCAGCCGATGAGAAAGGGAGTCGACGCAGGTCGTCAAGCTGCTTGATCTGCTCCGGCTTGACTCCGGATGCGTCCAGCTTGGCCTTGTATTCAGGAGAACCATGATAGGCGTGATTCACGGTCCACTGCAAGCCCTTTAGCTGCTGGACCTGCAACTCCTCCTCGGTTTTGGCTTCCGGCATGAAGCTCATTGGCATGCTCCCTTTTGAAAAAGCAAATTCTGTGCCTTAAATTACAAAAATTTCCAGTCATGAGTTTGAGGTGCTGGATGTTTGTTCGACTAATCAGCAATATTCAATCACTATCATCGGATGATCCCCGGCAAAAAGGTGACGATGGCCGGGAAAAACAGCAAAAGCAGAACGCAGAGGATATAGGCCGGCAAGAAATAGGTCACTCCCTTGAACACCGTTTTCAAAGGGATTCCTTCGGCCATGCCGGCCACCACATAGGTGGAGACTCCCACCGGAGGAGTCACCGCGCCCAGGGTCGTGATCACGGTAATGGTCACCCCGAACCAGAGCGGGTCATAGCCCATTTGCATCGCCACCGGGAAGAAAATGGGGATGGTGATCAGGATGAGGGCCAGGGCGTCCATGATGGCTCCTCCAAAAATGTAAATCGCAAAAATAATGAGCATGATCACGTTGTTGGAGACCGGAAGACCGGAGACCCATTCCGCGATATCAAAGGGGATCCGGGTCACGGCCAGGAATTTGCCGAAGATGACCGCGCCGGCGATCAGAACCATGACCATGCAAGACACCCTGAGGGTGTCCAGGACGGCAAAGAAGAAGCCCTTCCACGTTAAGCGCCTCTGGAGGCAGCTGATGACCAGAGCCAGAAAGGAACCGGCCGCGCCGGCTTCAGAGGGAGTAAAATACCCGAAGTAGAGCCCGATCATGACCAGCAGAAAGAGGACGATCATTTCCACCGCACCAGGCAGCGCCTGGATTTTCTCTTTCAAACTCGTTGTGCGCCCGGTGGGCCCCCAGTCCCGATGGATGCAGCAGATGAGATACACACTGAACAACAGCAGTCCGGCCAGGAGCAGGCCCGCCCCGATCCCCCCGTAAAAGAGCTTGGTGATGGACTGCTGGGTGAAGAGGCCGATCACAATCAGGACCACGCTGGGGGGAATAACCACGCCCAGGGTGGAACCGCAGGCAATGGCCCCGGTGCTGAGTATGGGATTGTAGCCGCATTTCTTCATTTCCGGTAGAGAAACCGTGGTCATGGTCGCGGCGGTGGCGGCATTGGAGCCGCAGATCGCGGCAAAAGCCGAGCAGGCCAGGATGGTGGCCATGGCGATGCCTCCGCGGATATGCCCCACCCATTTATAGGCTGCAGTATAAAGTTTTTCATTGACCCCGGAATAGAAGGCGATCTGACCCATAAAGATGAACAAGGGGATGGCGGTCATGCCGTAATTGGAAAAGGTGGACCAGAGGTTGGCCCCGGCCATGCCCAAACCGGCTTTGAAGGAAACGATCAGGCTGAAACCGCAGAAACCGACGATGCCCATGGCGAATCCCACGGGCATCCCCAGGAAGAACATGGCGGCGAGCAGAATGATGATCCCGAGTATCCCGATGAGAGCTGGTTCCATTAACGGACATCCTTTCGTGAGAAGACCAGGAGAATTTCAACGAAAAAAACCAGACAGAGGACGGCGCAGCCAAGCGCGACAGCAAACACAAAGGGATAGTAAATGATGTTCAAGGTCTCGGTAACCTGCTCGGTGAGCCTGAGAGTATTGCCCCATTTGACGAGCTGCCGGGAAATAAGGGCGAAAAAGCACAAGCAGACAATACTATTGATTAAACTGAGAAGTTTCTGGATTTTTTCGGGAAAAACATTGTAGACGATATCCACAAAGATATGGCCTTTCCTGATCTGGGTGTAGCCCAGGGACAGGGCGGCGGCCACGGCCCCGAAATAGCCCATGAGTTCAAAGGTTCCGCTGATGGGGACCATAAAGACACGGATGGTGATATTGGCGCAGGTCAGCCCAACCATGCCCAGCATGAAGCCGCAGGCGATCCAGATGAGCAGCCTGGCCAGCCAGTTGATGATGGTCTCCAGCATGGTCATAGCGCTTCCTTCAATATACTGATCCAAGGGAGCCTTGGATCAGTATATCAGCTTCGGTTCCCGTGTTCCGGCGTCTTTTGCATTCTTTTCTTGCCAATTTCCAATTTCTAATTTCCAATTTCTTTAACAAGGACTGTAACTGTTTTGGATTTACACATTTGGACTACGGGAGAAATCGGCTTTAGTTCACAAATTCCCCGTTGTACATGGCTGAAAAATCCCTGATGTCTTTGACCACCTTGGCCGCGGGAATGCCCTTGGCCTGGTGATCCTCGATCCAGCTGTCCACAATCGGGGCCACCAGGGTCTTGTTCCATCGGGCATCCTGCTCCGGACTCAGCTCAATGACCTCAACCCCGTGCTTTTCCTTGGACCAGGCAATGGATTCCTGGACCTGTCGGTCCATGTAGGTCCCGGTCCAGGAGGCCTGCTGGGGGCCGAGTTCTTCAAAGACCTTCTGCACGTCCTGGGGCAGCTTGTTCCAGGCGTCCATATTCATGACCACGGCAAAGGGGTAGAGGACGGTCTTGGTCATGGTTATATAGGGGCAAAATTCTGCAAACTTTAAGTCCTTCATGACCTCCAGGGAGGAGAAGACGCCCTGGACCACGCCTTTCTGCAGGGCCGGAGGTGTTTCTGACATGGGCATTCCGATTTGATTGGCGCCCCATTTTTTCAGGATCTGGGCCGCTCCTCCAGAGGCACGAAGGTCATAGCCCTCCATGTCTCCCAGGGTCCGGATGGGTTTTTTGGACATGATGTTCGAGGGGGCGGTGGTGAACATGGTCAGGACCTTGACCTGGTCAAAGGCCTTGGGCTGGTATTTCTGATAGATGTCCCAGAGGACCATGCTGCCGACCCGGGCATTGGGGATGCGCAGGGGCAGAGCCAGCCCGTTGGTAATTTTGAAGCGTCCCGGCTGGTAGGCCATGCACAGGCAGCCGATGTCGGCCTGGCCCTGGATGACCCCGTCCATCATGTCTTTGGCCCCGAGCAGGGTGCCTCCGGGATAGGTCTGGACAGACACCTGACCATCGGTGCGCTTTTCCACCTCTTCTTTCCAGCGTTCCATCTGGACGCAGGGGAAAGTCGGGGCCGGCGGAAAGTTGGCATAGCTCAAGGTGATGCTTTTGGCCTGAAGCGGCCCGGGCATCAGAGTCAGCGCAAAAAGTACGGCCGAGAGAAGGCCAGTCGAGAATCCGAGTTTCGATTTCATCTTTTTACCCTCCTGTTTCAGGATTAAAAAGTTAAAGACCCAATGTTTCGAGTTGTGTTCACGAAACTTTGAACCTTTTGGGTTGCGGGCGGAGCCCGTGGTATCCGTTTTGCATCTGGAGCTTACTCCAGGGGCAAAATGGATATTAGAAGATGCTCGGTTCTTGATGCTCCCCGAATATCTGCCGGAAGACATCGGCCATTTCCCCGACAGTGGCGTAGTGTCTGCAGCACTCCACCAAAGGGGGCATCACATTCTGCTTTTGGGCCGCAGCTTTTTCCAGTGCCTGGAGGGTCTTTTTGACCGCGCTTTGCTCTCGTTCTTTCTTGAGCGCTTTGAGTTGCCTGATCTTGGCTTCGGCGGCCGCCTCATCGTAGCGGTGCAGCTCCACTTCCATGTCCGCGCCTTCAGTATACTTGTTGACCCCGACCTTGGTTACGCTTTTGTCCTGGATCTTTTTTTCATATTCATAGGCCTGCCTGGCCACTTCGCTCTGTACATAGCCCGAGGACACAGCCTCGATCATCCCGCCGACCTGTTCCACCTTGTCCATCTCTTCCAGAATCTTGGCTTCCATTTCCTTGGTCAGGGTTTCGATGAAATAGGATCCGGCCAGGGGGTCCACGGTATCCCGGAGTCCGATTTCGTCCATGAGGATCTGAAAAGTCCGCAGGGATAAGAGGGCGGAGCGTTCCGTGGGAATGGTATAGGCCTCGTCATAGGAGCACAGGGCCGTGGTCTGGGCTCCGGACAAAGCTGCGGCCAGGGCGTAATAGGCCCCGCGGACAATGTTGTTTTCCGGCTGCTGTTTGGTCATGCCGGAGCCCCCGCCTCCGAAGAGGCCGCGGAGCAGGAGGGCCTTTTTATTGGTGACCCGGTAGCGTTCGGTGAGCAGTCTGGCCCAGAGTTTCCTGGCCGCCCTGAATTTGGCCACTGTCTCCCAGAGATTTCCGTAAATATTGAAATTGAAGGAGAAGCGTCCTACGAAATCATCGGCGGCATAGCCGCGGGCGACCACGTTGTCCACATATGCAAAAGCGATGAGCAGGCCGTAGGCGATCTCCTGGGCCGGGGTGCAGCCCGACTCCCGGATGTGATAGCCGCAGACCGAGACTGGATTGCAGCGGGGAAGTTCCTGCATGGCGTATTCGATGGTGTCGCCGATGAGGCGCACAGCCGGCTGCACCGGATAGATCCAGGCTCCCCGGCCGATCATTTCCTTGAGGATGTCGTTCTGGGGGGTGGCGGAGATTTTAGTTTTGGCATAACCTTTTTTTTCAGCCAGGGCCTGATACATGGCCAGCATGATTGAGGCCACGGCATTGATGGTCAGTCCGGATCCGATTGTATCGAGCCGGATGCCTTCAAAAGCGGTCTCGAAATCCTGAAGAGAGTCCACGGCCATGCCCACCCGTCCCACCTCGCCTTCGGCCATGGGGTCGTCCGAATCAAAACCCATCTGGGTGGGCAGATCAAAGGCGACGTTCAGACCGGTCTGCCCGTGGTCGATCATGAGTTTGAAGCGTTCATTGGTCTGCTCCGGGCTGCCGAAACCGGTGTATTGCCGGGTGGTCCAGTTCCGGGATCTGTAGCCCAGGGGATGCAGACCCCTGGTGAAGGGATATTCCCCGGGATCGGCCAGATCCTGTTCATAGGAAAATCCGCTTTGCGCCAAATCATCAGGTGTATAGACCGGCTTGATTTCAAGGTCCGATTCCAGGATGACCTTCTTGATGGCGTCCTTCTCGTCTTTCAAATAGGTGGCGACTCCCATACTGCTCCTGAATGATAGAGAATTGAAGATTTAAGATTGAATATATAATATTGCTGAATATAAGAAAATCAATAAATTACGACATCATTTTCTTAAAGGCTATACAATGATAAAAAAGGTTTTCCGCTTGCATAACGGCGCATTACGCTCTGATCATGGAAACGTGCTCCTTTATGAATTGCACAAACTCCGGAAACGGGGTCCCTCCGGGAAAGACGCCGTGTACGCCGAGTTCCTTGAGAACCGGGATGTCTTCCTGGGGGATGACCCCCCCGACCAGGATCAGGCGCTGTTCTGAATCAGACGCTTGCAGAGCCGTCATGAGTTTGCGGACGATGGGCACATGAGCCCCGGACATAATGGACAGGCCAAGGACATCCGCATCTTCCTGAATGGTTTGATTGACAATGGATTGCACCGTCTGGTGCAGGCCGGTGTAGATGACTTCCATGCCGGCGTCCCGCAAGGCATGGGCCACGACCTTGGCTCCGCGGTCATGTCCGTCCAGCCCGGGTTTGGCCAGGAGAACCCTGATGCGCCGCTGCTGCATATTTCCCCCCATACAGAATACAGAATACAGATTCTTTGAAAGGTTTTGTGCACGTGTCGGGATTGAAAGGCATCCCATCCTTGTTGAAAATACAGTCAGAATCTGTATATATACCAGATGTTGGCATCCAGTGCTCTTTTGTCTCTAACACCACCGAAACCTTAGGAGGCTCTTGTATGACAGGGGCTTCATTTGGGCCAACTTCTGGTATCTGACATCCGCCCTCAGGCCTTGTCCATCTCCTGCAGGACAAGATTCTGCCCTCTCAGGATATGTTCCTTCATCACATCTTCCACGCGGTCCGCCTCGCGGTTTCTGATGCACTCCAGGATCTGCCTGTGATCCTGGTTGCTGAGGGCGGCTCCGTACTGGGAATGGAGAAGAAAACGGCGAAATCGCTGAATCTGGTTTTTCAGTTCATTGATCATCTTGATAAGCCGGGGGCTGTGACTCATGACGTAGAACTGGTCGTGCAGCTGGGTGTTGATATCCGGCAAATCATGGAGCCGATCTTTTTCCAGGCTGTTTTGATATTCGGCGATTTTTGCATCCAGGAGTTTCATTTCATCCGGCTTCCGCCTCTCAGCTGCCAATCTGGCGGCATAGCTCTCCAGGACACTGCGGATCCCGAAGATTTCCAGAACATCCTCCCGGTCCAGTCCGGTGATGGAATAACCGCCTCCAGCCGACCTGGAGATAAAGTCTTCCATCTCCAGCTTGTGCAGGGCCTCCCGGACAGGAGTTCGGCTGATCCCCATTCCTGCGGCAACCTGGCTTTCAACCAGCCGGGAACCCCAACCCAAATCACCGTTGACAATGAGCTGCTGCAGCTGCTCATAGACATACACGGCCAGGGATCGTTTTTCCGGTTTGGGCGCGATGGCGGACCAGATGGCCTTTTTTTCCTCTTTGGCTTCAATGTTCAAGGGGCATGACTCCCTTTGAAAAATCCCTGTTTTCGTTTGGCAGTGTGTTCCGCCTTTTCTTCTCCGGTTCATGATCCGGCATCCAGCACCCAGAGACAAGAAGCCGGCCCTTGACTAAAGTCCGTAGTGCTTGGCGATGTTGGTCTGCAGGACTTCGTGCACCCCGCCTCCGTAAAGCAGAAAACGGCTGTCCCGGTAATAGCGCTGGACCGGGTATTCCATGGAATAGCCATAGCCGCCGAAGATTCTGGTGGCTTCGTCCGTGGCCCGACAGGCCGCTTCCGTCGCGAAATATTTGGTCATGGTGGCCTGATGCAGACAGGATTCATTGCTATCGATCATTCTGGCGGTGTTGTAGACCATGAGCCGACTGGCCTCCAGATCCACGGCCATTTTCGCGATTTTTGACTGAACGAGCTGATTCTTGCCGATGGGCTTCCCGAATTGAATTCGTTCCTTGGCATAGCGCAGGCTGGCGTCCATGGCCGCCCTGAGCAGTCCCAGGGCCAGGGCCCCGGTCATGGCCCGAATTTCTGCAAGGATGGACAAGAGGACCTTGAGCCCCTTGCCTTCCTGCCCGAGCCTGTATTCAGAAGGCACCCGGCAGTTGTTGAAGTAGATCTCCGAGAGGAGGGTGGTTCTGGTCCCCAGGGTCTCGAAGCGCTTGCTGTGGGAAAAGCCGGGGATATCACTGGGTACGAAGAAAAACATTAGTCCTTTCAGTCCCTTGTCCGGGTTTGTCTGGCAGAGGACTGTATGAAAGTCGGCGATGGGTCCGCTGGTGGACCAGGTCTTCATGCCGTTGATCACAAAGCTGTCGCCGTCCTGAACGGCCGTGGTCCGGACATTGCCCAAATCGGATCCGGCTTCCGGTTCGGTTAATTGAAAGGCTCCGATTTTTTTTCCACGCAGGGCCGGCTTGAGAAAGGTCTCATGCATGTCTTTCGTTCCAAAGCGATACAAACCGTCCGTTCCCATCAGACACTGCATGGCCGTGGTCCCGGCCAGGCTGAGCAGGCCTCGGGCCAGTTCCTCGGCAATGATGCAGTACAGGGTGGTGTTGCCCCCGGAGCCTCCGATGGACTTGGGATACCTGATGCCGAAGACCCCCATTGAACCGAGTTTTTGAAAGAGTTCAACCGGGAATTCCCCTTTGCGGTCGTGTTCTTCGGCAACCGGAATGACCTCCTGGTCAACGAAACGGGCAATGACCTTTCGGATCAGGTCTTCAGAATTCGAGCGGAGCATGCGGATCCCCTTGTCGAGTTTCAGCCGAAGCGGCTGAAATTCGACATATATGTATGTGTTGTATCAGTTAACCAATTGTTTTTTGGTAATCCAAAAACTACCATCCGGTAATTTCAAAGCTGACTGCGCCCGCAACTCAAAGGTTCCAGGTTTATTTCCAATTTCCAATTTCTTTAACAAGGACTTCAACTGCTTCGGAGCAACACATTTTCTTGTTTTCTATGACAGAGATTAACCGGTAAGTCACTATATGCGCCGGGACAGAATGCTGATCAACTCCGGGACCACCTGAAACAGGTCCCCGACAATGGACCAGTCCGCCACGCTCAGGAGCGGGGCCCGGGGGTCCTTGTTAACCGCGATGATGTAGCGTGAAGCGGCCATGCCGGCCCGGTGCTGCACCGCTCCGGATACGCCGCAGCCGATGTACAACTCGGGGCGGACCGTCTGTCCGGTCTGTCCGATTTGCCTGTCATCCGGGAGCCATTGCTCTTCGATCATGGCCCTTGTCCCGGCCAGCTCCCCGCCGAGGCTCCGGGCCAGCTGTTCGAGCAGCTCCAGGCCTTCACTGGAGGCGGCCCCCCGTCCGGCAGCAACGATGACCCTGGCCTTGCTCAGATCGATGCGCTCGCCTTCCTCGGTCCAGGATTCCAGGATTTCCACCCTGGAGTCTTGATCGCCGCCTTCAAGCTGCTCCGCAACAAGCTCCCCCTGCAGGGGCTCGGGTGCGCGTTTTTCCATGACCCCCGGGCGCACCGTGGCCATCTGCGGCCTGGAAAATCTGTTGACGATGGTGGCCATGACGTTGCCGCCAAAAGCCGGTCTGGTCTGGAGCAGGATGCCCTCTTCGGGATCAATGGACAGCTCGGTGCAGTCGGCGGTCAGTCCGGCGCCAACCCGGCGCGCCAGACGCGGAGCCAGATCCCGGCCGATATCCGTGGCCCCGATAAGCAGGATTTCCGGTTTGTATTTTTCCACCAGCCGGGCCAGGGACTTGGTATAGGCATCAGTTGTATAGTGCCGCAGCCGGGGGTCTTGAACCTGATACACCCGGTGGGCTCCGGCTGTGAACAGGGGCTGTACCAGGGGGTCGCCCTGGTCCCCAAGCAGAAGGGCGCTGACTGTCTCCGAGCGCTGCTCTGCCAATTCACGGGCTTTGCCCAGGAGTTCCAGGCTGATGGCCTGCAAGGCGTTTTGCTGATGTTCGGCAAAGACCCAGACCCCTTTCCAGGCGCTGAAATCCGGCACGGTCCTCGCTGTGAGATCGGTTTGCAGGGCGCCCCTTTTGCAGGCTTCGAGACAGAGGGCGCAGCAGGTGCACTGTTCCAGAATATGGGGAATCCCGTCCCGCATCTCAACGGCGTCGTAAGGGCATTTCTTGGCACAGAGTCCGCAGCCGTCACAACGATCATAATCTATCCAGACCGAGGGCATGTACGACTCCTCAATCGAAACGTCGGTTTATACTGACTAAATTAGTTTGTTGTCCTGAAGCCTGTCCACCAGCTGCCCGGCCACTGACCGGGGGTCGCCTTCCAGGATCTCGGATTTGCGCCGGGTTTTGGGCGGAAAGGTTGTGATGACCTGGGTCAGGGATTCTGCAAGTCCCACCTCCTGGGTCTTGAGTCCAAGATCCGCACAATTCCAGTGTTTGATGGCTGTTTTTGTCTTGCAGGCCCGCAGGAGCCGTTCCATATGCGGACAGCGGGGGGTGTTTATCTCCGAAACCACGGTGAACAGGGCCGGCAGGGTACAGTTGAGGCGTTGATACCCCCCCCGGACCCGCCTGAGGACTTGGCTGCGCCCCGAAGCTCCGGGCTCGAAAGAACTGATCCCGCAGACCGCCGTTACCTGGGGGAGATCCAGAATCTCAGCGAGTTGAGGGCCGACCTGGGCGGTATCCCCGTCAATGGCCTGCCGCCCGCAGAGGATGAGGTCAAAGCCGTCCATCTTCCGGATAGCCCGGCTCAGGGTGAAGGAGGTCGCCCAGGTGTCGGAGCCGGCAAAGGCCGAATCTGAGAGCAGGACGCCCTCGTCGGCGCCCATGCCCAGAGCTTCGGACACGGCGTCGATGGCTTGCTGCGGTCCCATGGACAGAACCGCAACCCGGCCGCCGTGCGCCTCTTTGAGCCTGAGTGCCGCCTCCAGGGCATGCCGGTCGTCGGGATTGATTATGCTGGGCACTCCCTCCCGGAGAAGGTTCCCGGTTTTAGGATCCAGCTTGATTTCTGTAGTGTCCGGGACTTGTTTGATAAGCACAATGATCTTCATCTCAGATCACCTTTTCCGCGGACAGGGTTTTGAGCTGCTCCGGGGAATACCCGAGAAGCTCAGCATAGATTTCCTGATTGTGCTCCCCAAAGCGGGGGGGGAAGCTCAGGCCCCGATCTGCGGCCTCCAGAAAAGGCGTTGTATAGGGAGGTGGAGCCAGGGTCAGGCATTTTCCGGTTTTGGGGTCTGTGGCCTTCAGCAGCCGGGGTTGGACGAGAGGGTCCTGAACGACTTCCGGAATGGTCTGGATCTTGCTGATGGGCACCCGGATTGCGGAGAACATCCGGATAAGTTCTTCGGAGTCATGCCGGGTCGTGATGGCATTGATCTTTTGATTCAGTCGGTTTTTGTCCTGAATCCGGCCCCGGTTTTTTTCATATTCCGGCCTGTCCAGATCCTGGAAGAGTTTCAGGGAAACCAGCCGCTTCCACTGTTGATCGTTGCCCACGGCGAAATAGACGAAGCCGTTGCAGGTGGCGTAGACCGAAACCGGGGCAAAGAACTCATGGGTGTTGCCGCGGCGGGATAGGGTTTTGTCAAAACTGGTCTGCAGGGCTATGGGAAAGGTCTGCCAGGAAAGGGACGACTCAAACATGGCCAGGTCGATGCGGCTGCCTTCACCCGTGGCCTGCCGTTTGAACAAAGCCTTCATGATGAGGCCGTAAGCATGTTCGCTGGAGCCCATATCCGGCAGGGGAATGCCCAGGACCTGAGGTTCGCCGTCAGGCTCGCCTGTCATTTCCATGAGGCCCGACCGGGCCTGAAGAATAGGATCATAGGCGGGCTCGTTGCTCTCCGGCCCGAAGCCGGTGGCCCCGAGCCAGATGATATCCGGCTTGATGTCCCGGAGCAGTTCGTAGGCGATGCCCAGCTTTTCATAATTTTTGGGGAGCTGATTGGTCACGAAAATGTCCACGGGCAGTTTGGCGATCAGCTCCTGAAAGACAGTCCGGCCCTCGGCCTGGGAAAGATCCAGGGTCAATCCTTTTTTACCGGCATTGATGCACAGATAATAGGAGTTCATTCCGGTCTCGCCCAGGACGTCGTTTCCAATGAAGCGGTTGGGATCGCCAAAATCGGGTCGCTCGAGGCGGATAACCCGGATGCCGTCCTGAACCAGTCTGAAGGTCAGGTAAGGAATGACCACGGCCTGTTCAAGGGAGAGAACAGTGATGTTTTGAAATGAAAACATGGAAGTCCGTTTGTCAGGAAGTTGGCAGAATTTTTCAAGCTGTATACAGTATACTGGCGGGGGTGTCAAGTGTTTTTTTGCGTTCTGCCATCAACCTGAAGGTGATTTTGCAAGGTGCCAAAATTTCTTCTTGACTTCTCATGGCTTTGATTTCATTTTAACCCAGTGTGTGAGGGAGTGGGCGGGCTTTTAAAAAAAGGCAACAGAATGAATTTTTTATAGGATGTCTTATGGATGAAGACAGAGTGGCCGCTATTCAGGATATTGTTCTTACCTTCAGAAAACTGGTCAGCGCGGTTCACTTGAACTCGCCCAGGATGAAGAAAGAATCCGGCTTAACCGGTCCCCAGGTCGAGGCCCTGCGCATACTGGCCAAGGAAGGCTCGCTGTCCAGCGCCTCTCTGAGCCGCAAATTATGCGTCACTCCATCCAATATAACCGGGATTATTGACAGGCTGGAAAAAAAAGGACTGGTGGAACGGGTTCGAGGCGTAAAAGACAGGCGAATCAGTCAACTTGAACTCACGCCCTCGGGGAAAGTCATGAATGAGACCCTGCCCTCGAGCATTGAAGGCACGCTGATCAATGGGCTGGTGGACATGTCTGATGAAGAGATCTCCGAGCTGGCCGCTCACTTGAAAAAATTCCTGGACCTCCTGCAGGTTCCGGCGAGCATCAGCCGGATTACACAGCTTGACTCACCGTCCCTGCTGACTGAAGGCAGTCAGCAGGAAAACTCAAATGGTGTTTGAACGTAAACTCCCGTATTGGACATTCATGAGGTTTCAGGTTTCAGGTGTCAGGAAAAGAAAGATGACGCTATTTCAAGGAATTAAACTCTGACACCTCGTATGAAACTTGATTTTTCTTTCTCCGTCACCCCGGCGTAGGCCGGGGTCCAGCTCTTACATTTTCAGTCTGGATTCCGGCCTACGCCGGAATGAC
>JAABTT010000002.1 GCA_011389765.1 Desulfohalobiaceae bacterium S24
CTTTAAGGGAAATGATTTTGATGCGTTGCGTCAGTCGTTGCAGGCTTTTTTTGCTTCCATCCCCCATGACTGGTACCGTAAGAATCAGCTGGCCGGCTACGAGGGCTATTATGCCTCTATCGTCTACTGCTATTTCACGGCCCTTGGGCTGGATGTCCGGCCTGAGGAAAGCACCAGCCGGGGGCGGATCAATCTGGTGATCCGCTTTGCCGGCCGGATCTATGTCCTGGAATTCAAGGTGAATGAACTGGCTGATTCAGGACAATCCTTGGAGCAAATTAAAACGCGTGGTTATGCCGAGAAGTTTGCGGGACAGGAAGTCTATCTGGTCGGAGCGGAGTTTTCCAGCGAGAAGCGAAATATTGAGAGGTTTGAGTGGGAGCGGTGGAAGGGATGATTTCAGGAAGGGGTTGGCTTGTTCAAGATATACTTTGATTATCATTGGGTTGCGAATCAAGCACATGAAAAGAAGAATTGTGTCCACGAATGCTCACGAATAGGCACGAATGAAGAATGTAATTTTCCAGCCTGCTGATCGCAGGCAGGAAAGTTTCATCCCGCTGTCGCGGGATAAGAGCTTCATTGTCTTTCTGCCATGCCGCAAGGCGATGGCATTTGCCTGCCAGGCTCTTATTGCCGGCAGGCAAAAAGAAAACCAATTCGTGACCATTCGTGAGCATTCGTGGACAACCATCTGCTTTCTTTTTTTCAAAGTATCAGTGGAAGACGACTCACAAATCAGGCAATGCGCTGGATGGGTAAGTTCGTGCGGGGTGGGGGTGGAGCAGAATGAAGATTATCAGTGTGGTGGGGGCGCGGCCGAATTTTATGAAGATCGCCCCGTTTATCCGGGCGATTGAGAGGCATAATCAGAGTGCGCTGCCAAAGATCGAGCATGTGCTTGTGCATACCGGGCAGCACTATGATGACACTATGTCCAAACGTTTTTTTCAGGCCCTGGACATCCCTGAGGCGGATATCAATCTTGGCGTTGGGTCAGGGACCCATTCCGAACAGGTCGGGCAGACCATGATCGCCTTTGAGACGGTGCTCAGAGGGGAAAAGCCGGATTGGGTGGTTGTGGTCGGGGATGTGAACGCAACCCTGGCCTGTTCAGTGACAGCCAAAAAGGAGCTGGTCAAGCTTGCGCATATCGAGGCGGGACTGCGTTCCCGGGATATGAGCATGCCAGAGGAGATCAACCGCTTGGTCACTGATCGCCTGTCTGATCTGTTGCTGACTCCGGATCGCTTGTCAGGGGAAAATCTACGACGGGAGGGGGTGCCTGAGGAGCGGATCAAATTTGTGGGCAACATCATGATCGACACCCTGGAGGCCCAGCGGTATAAGGCGGAGCGATTGAGTATCAAGGCGATCATCCGGGACAATGCCTCTCTTGGCCAGACCCTTGATCCCGCTTCCTTGAACTCTGATTCTCTCGCTTATGGACTGGTTACCATGCATCGACCGTCGAACGTCGATGTGAAAGATGTTTTGCAGCCTATTCTCGATTTTTTTCTCCACGAGGTCTCCAAGGAGATATTGCTTTTCTGGCCGGTCCATCCCAGGGCGGTGCGGATGCTGCAGAGGTTCGATCTTTGGCAGAGAGCACTGGAATGTCCGAATCTCCTTCTCCTGCATCCCATCGGTTATCAGGAACTCTTGCGCTTGAATATGGATGCCAGGTTGATGTTTACAGACAGCGGCGGGTGTCAGGAGGAGTGCTGCGTATTGGGGACGCCGTGTTTGACCCTGCGCTGGAACACCGAGCGGCCGGTGACGCTTCAAGAACACGGCGGGGTCAGCGTCCTGGTCGGCAATGATGTGGGGCAGATTCGAAAGGCCTATCATGCCGTTTTGGAAGCAGAGCGCCACCCGGTTCGACCGGAATTGTGGGACGGGAAGACTGCGATACGATGCGTCCAAAGCATTCTGTCTTGATGGGTAAAATCAGCTTAAAATACTCATACGGGTATTGCCCGGAGTGGATAAATATTGATATAACGACAGGTTGTACGCCTCCATTATCCCACTTTTCATGACACAGCGTAAGAATTACTGGAGTTGTAGCAAGCTTGCAGACTGGATTCGTGGTACTGTTAAAGGTGGTGCGAAGACCGGCTCTGGTTGGCGTGAATGGGAAGCGAATGCGAAACAAAAGCACCCCATTCGTTACCGGATCGCTGAAGAAGCCCTGGATGTCATTCAAGACGTCATTTGGTGGCCTCTGGATAAAATCTATGATGCAAAATATTACATTAAGATTCGCGAATCAATATGGACTTAAACGGACCACTACTACGATAATTTTGCACGTACGGATCTGTACGGGTTTCCGGACAACGGTATTTCTAACGAGCCCCATAAGAAAGATTCGCCGAATGACAAAGACAAACATCAAATGAAAACGTTGGCTTATGGCATATACAGCCTGTACAAGACAGCATGCCATGGTCGTATATTCTTGAAAAATAGACTCAAATCTTATTTAACCGGGCAAGGAGATAGCTGACTTGATATTTGAGTAGAATTGATTGAGAAAGGAATTGCCTGCCCGGTTAAATTCTGTATAGCAGGTTCGCTGTTTACAGCGGAATTTAACTGGGTGAAGATGGTTCTCCTTGGTTGAGATTAAGTTCTTGCAACCACATCTCACCCCCGCTTGCCAAAGCTATTTGTCTATTTATTGCTGCAGCATATGATCAAGGCAACCCGGTTGTTTGAGCTTCGATACTATAGGAGCATGTCATTGCGGGCAGGTAGAGAGGTCTGGATGTCCCACAAGGGGACTGTGCCGATCTACCCCGATAAAACCGCCTTCGAAAGCTACCTGCTCGCGGTTGAGCGTTGCGACCTGTTTCTGGCCATTATCACGTCGCAGTACGGCAGTGGCGTGTGGATGGTGAGCTTGGCATCACACACCAGGAACTGTTGAAAGCAATCGAGAAGAACCGGCCGCGTTGGGTATTGGCGCATGCGTTTATCCCCTTTGCGCGTTCACTGTTCATGAAGCTGGGATGCAAAAAAGCTGAGGACCGAGAGGCATTATTCAAGAAGCTTGGATATGTGACAAGGGACAGGCTCCTGTTATGAAACGAAATCTTCAGGGAATAACGCTTGAGTGTGTACAGGGTGATATTGCGCATCAGCCTGATATGGAAGCCGTCGTTAACGCAGCGAACGCGCAGTTGCGGATTGGTGGCGGGGTGGCCGGCGCGATTCATCGGGCGGCGGGTCCGGAACTGGAAAGGGAGTGTCGCCCGCTCGCCCCCATCCGTCCAGGGCAAGCGGTGATCACCGGTGCGCACAATCTGCCCAATCGCCATGTGATTCACTGTCTCGGGCCGATTTACGGAGTAGATCAGCCTGCTGAGGAATTGCTGGCTTCGTGCTACCGGAATGCCCTCCAGCTGGCAGAGGAGAACGGCATCCGCTCCATTGCCTTCCCGGCCATCTCGGCAGGAGCCTTTGGCTACCCGATGGAACCTGCGGCGAGGGGGGCATTCAAGACGGTGATCGATGTCTTACCTCGGTTGTCATCGGTAAAACATATTCGCTTCGTACTGTTCCAGACAGCGGATGTACGCGTTCACGAAAGAGTTCTCAAAATATTAATATTTTGATTATAGAAGGAAACGCCCGGATCGCGCTCAGATTAAAGGCGATAGCAGAAAGGGACAGGCTCCTGTTGACACTGTTGACATTCGAAGTGACCCCGGGAACGTTTTCACAATAGACAAGGATGGTGTATTCTTCTGCAGTTTCCTGGAGATCATCGATATAATACATATACATTTTTCCTGAGCCCATGTTTTACTTAATAGTTTTTTTTCCCCGAAACATGGCCACTTTTCCGGTACGAACCAGTTCCAGTATCTGATAATGGCTCAGCCTTTCGATGAGTTTGTCTATACGGCCCTCTTCTTCTGTGATTTCAATAATCGCTGCGCCATCTAAGATATCGATGATTTTGGCCTTATAAAAATCGACAAGATGGTAGACTTCTGTCTTGTTCTCTTCAGTGAAACCCACTTTGATCAGGGCATATTCTCGAATTTCCGAATTTTTAACGGTATGCTCAGATATTTTAATAACATTGATCAATTTTTGGGCTTGTTTTCGTATCTGCTCAGCGATTGCCTCGTCTCCTTCAAAGGTGACGGTGAATCTGCTCTTCCCTGGAATTTCCGTCTGACCGACCGTCAAAGAGGTGATGTTGTATCCCCGGCGATAGAAAAGACCTCCGATCCGGGATAAAACCCCTGGCTTGTCATCTACGAGGACCGAAAGCATTCGTTGCATACTGTTCTCTCATTATCTCTGCTAGGGTTGATGGGAAATATTGATTTGTTGGTCGATGAGGCAATCAATGACATAGGTCCGGTCCGAAGCGACGCCTTCCTCCAGGGCTGCCCGGAGTTCCTCGAAGTTTCCAACCGTTCGTCCCCGGAGCCCAAAGCCTTTTACGATGGATACAAAGTCGACCCGGTGCGGGAATCTGCATTCTCGATACCGTTTCCCGTAATGGTCGTGCTGCAGCTGATGGATCATGCCCAGACACTGATCATTGAGGATCACGACAAGAATAGGCAGATGGTGCTGCAGGGATGTATCCAATTCTTGTATCTTCATTAAGATGCTGCCGTCACCGCTAAACAGCAACACGTTCCTATCCGGATAGGCTGCTTTGGCCCCGAGAGCTGCAGGCAGACCGAACCCCATCGTTCCCAGCCCCCCGGAAGTGAGAAAACACCCTGGAGCCAGTCCGCTGCTTCTATAGTATTTGGCGGCCCACATCTGATGCCGGCCCACATCAGTCGCCACGATAAAATCCCTGTTCAAATCCGAGATCGTACCGACTATATTGGGCATGTTGAACAGGTCCCGTTCACACTCCTCGATTTCGACCGCTTGATTTGAGACATGCTTCATCGAAACCGGCTGCAGGGCATGTTCGGTCTGAAGACGCTTGTTGATACCCTGGAGGATGTTTCTGGCGTCGCCGACAATGGGGATGTTGACCTTGACATTTTTGTCGACCTCTGCAGGATCCACATCGATCTGAATCAAGTCGGCGGCTTGGCCAAAAGCCTTGTAGGATTGCACGGCCCGGTCACCGAAACGGACCCCGGCGGCCAGGATCAAATCAGCCTGGGCCAGGGCTTCGACGGCCTGGGAAGAGCCATGCATGCCGATCATGCCGTAATTCAGGGCATACCTTTCCGGAACCGCGGATTTGCCCATCAGGGTATAGCCCAGAGGTGCCTGGAGAAGACGGGAAAGCAGGAGCAACTCATCGGAGGCTCCTGATCGGTTGACGCCTCCCCCGGCAATGAGGAACGGCTTCTTTTTCCGGACCAGGAGATTCGCCGCCTTTTTGATCTGCCCCTGGTGCCCTCTGGTAACCGGCTGATACCCCTCGATATGCAGGGGCGTACTCGGCCTGCAGGCACATCTTTCCTGCAGGACATCTTTGGGAATATCCACCAACACCGGTCCGGGCCGGCCGCTTGTGGCGATCTGAATCGCTTCCTGCATGCCGGAGGCGATGTCTGCTGGGGAGAGAATGGCCATATTGTGCTTTGTGACCGGGAGGGTGATGCCCAGAATATCCACTTCCTGAAAGGCATCGGAACCGATCCAGTGCCGCTCCACTTGAGCGGTGATCGCCAGAAGCGGCGAAGAATCGAGGTAAGCCGTTGCAATGCCTGTTACCAGGTTGGTAGCGCCTGGTCCGCTTGTGGCCAGACACACGCCTAACTTTCCCGTGATCCTGGAATAGGCATCGGCCATGTGCGCCGCCCCCTGCTCGTGACGCACCAGAATATGCCGCAGCCTGTCGTAGGACCCGAGACTGTCATAGATGGGAAGATTTGCCCCTCCGGGATAGCCGAAGATGACCTCAACCCCGTGCTCAATCAAGCTCTGGATGAGGATGTCGGCGCCTTGCATCTGTTTCATGGTCTTCCCTTTGTGTCATCTGAGAGTCTTGCGTAGCTGAGCAGTCTATCCATTGTTGCATCAACCCTGTCCTGTATGGTCCTCACGTCCTGAGCCGTCAAATGCTTGAAGCGGCCCTGCAGCTTGAAATACTCGGAAACCGGCAGGGGATTTTTGGAATTCCTTTTCACCACATACTCACCGTGAATGACTTCGTAGAGCGGATAGATATTGCTCTTCACAGCCACCTTGGCAATTTCGATGGATCTCTCGGCAGGCATTCGCCAACCAGTGGGACAAGGGGAGAAAATATGGATGAAGGCCGGCCCTTTCACGGCAGCCCCTTTGCGAACCTTGTTCATCAGGTCGAGGGGGTGAGCCGGGGTTGCCGTGGCCACGTAAGGGATGTCGTGGGCAGCCATGATCCGGGGAAGATCCTTTTTTTTATGCGTCTTGCCCGAGGATGCGCTCCCCAGGGGACAGGTCGTGGTCCAGGCAAATTCAGGGGTCGCAGATGAACGCTGGACGCCTGTGTTCATGTACGCTTCATTGTCGAAGCAGAGATAGATGAAATTGTGCCCTCGCTCCAGGGCGCCTGACAAGGATTGAAACCCGATGTCCGAGGTTCCGCCGTCCCCGCCGACCACCACGATTGTGGTGTCGGCATCAGTGAGCCGGCCCTTGCGCAGGAGGGCCCGTCGGGCCGCTTCAACACCTGAGCCGACAGCGCTTGCGTTTTCAAAGGCGACATGCATCCAGGGAATGTTCCAGGCTGTTTGCGGAAATGGAGTGCTCACCACTTCGATGCAGCCGGTCGCATTGACAACAATGGTATTGGGGCCAAGCCCTTTGAGGGCCTGGCGCAGGGCGAGCATCTCTCCGCAGCCGGGACAGGCGCGATGTCCAGGGGAAAGGGCTTCAAACTCCGGCAAGGCCTTGGCCGTGATTTTCTCGAATTCTAAGTGCTTATCTGCTTTCATGCATGCCTCACGTCTAAATGGATGGATGGTGTATCATGGCTTTCTCCGGCAAGGGAGCGGTTGACCATTTCGATAAAGGTCCGGCGGCTGAGCTCCCGGCCGCCAAGGCCGGCCACAAAACAGTTGATCCTTGGTTGTCTGGAGTGTTGATAAAAAGCCGATTTCACCTCCAGAGCGACCGGACCGTTGACTGAACCAGGCGAGAGCATGCGGTCCAGAACCGCAATGCAGGGAATGGGATCGAGACTGCTCAGCAGCTCCCGGACTGGAAACGGCCGCCAGAGCCGTATGCGGACCAGTCCTGCCCGAATCCCTCTTTCCCGGAGCTGATCCACCGAACTTCGGGCTGTTTCCGATACAGCCCCCATCGTGATCAAAGCAATCTCGGCATTATCCAGACGATAGGTCTCTAAGGACCGGTAGCTGCGGCCGAATTGACCGGAAAACTCGTTCCATATCTTTTCAAGCACAGGCACGGCCCCGCACAGGGCCTCATTTTGCTGCTGTTTCACTTCAGTATAAACCTCCGGTCCTCCAAGGGCCCCGAGCGTGCGTGGCTCAGCCGGGTCGAGACGCGGTTTGAGCGTGCAGGGACTTAAAAATGCGTCCGCCTCCTCCTGGGAAATAAGGGTCACAGGCTCTATCATATGCGAAAGAAAGAATCCATCAAGACTGATCAAAACCGGGAGCAGAACCTGCGAATCTTCTGCCAGCTTAAAGGCCTGAAGCGTCAGATCATGGGCTTCCTGGCCGTTTTCAGCAAAAAGCTGGACCCAGCCGATGTCACGTTCCGGCATGATATCTGAATGATCGGCCAAAATATTGATCGGCGAGGATAGGGTCCTGTTGGCCACGGCCATGACCAGAGGCAAGCGCATGCTCGAAGCGATAAACAGGATTTCGTGCATAAACGCCAGGCCCTGTGAAGCGGTTGCCGTGAAGGTCCTTGCCCCGGCCGCTGCCGAACCTAAGCAGGCGCTGATGGCCGAATGCTCCGATTCCACAGCCACATATTCGGCATCCAGCCTGCCCTCGGCCACCATCTCCGCCAGATGCTCCACAATGTGCGTCTGAGGGGTGATGGGATAAGCTGCGATGACATCTGCCCGGCTGAGGCCGACGGCTTCGGCCAGGGCGAGCGAGACTTCTATTCCGGTTCTCAAACCCATGCTTCTTCCTCCATGGTGATAGCTCCCTTTGGACATTCCCGGGCGCACTGCCCACATCCCTTACAATAATCTTCATTATAAATAAACTGTTCGTCTGCATCCCGAAAAATTGCATCTTCCGGACAAAACAGGCGGCACAGACCGCATTTCGTGCACGCATCGGAATGAAAAACCGGCTTTCCGGTCATCCTCCAAGTCCCGGTCAAAAAGCGAGCACTGTTGCCGGGCTCAAGGATATCGCCGCCAAGGGCCAGGGACTTCCAGGCCATAAGAGCTTCTTTTTCAATGATTCCGGAAAAATCCAATTCCTGTGCAGGAGAGGATAGAGGAGCCTCTCCGCTAGGTTCAGCTATCTGGGCATCATGAAACGCCTGGGTCATGGATTGGAAGTTTTTTTCCGCAAGCCTGCCGAATCTGGTCTGCAGGGGCATCTGGAAAGAATCGAGCTTGATAAGTCCCATACCTTTGAGGAGTGCCCCAATCATCGCGGTGTTTGCAATTGGGAGCCCGATGTTGTTCATGGCCGCCTGAGTGGCGTCAACAGTGACCAGACGATAGCTTTCATTCCATGGCATCAAGCTCTTTCTTTTGTGTGGCGGGCAATTCATGACTGCTGATCCGCCTGCCTTCAACCCGGAAAAGACATCTACAAGTTCAATCAGCGAGGCATCAAGCACGACGATCACATCTGGCGCTTCAATTTTTTCCCGGAGAAAGATTTGAGAATCTGAGACCCGGAGAAAAGCACTCACAGGAGCGCCGCGTCGTTCAGGCCCAAAACTCGGGAAGGCCTGAGCATATTTTCCTTCGTTAATGGCTGCTTGCGCCACCAGCTCGGCTGCTGTCACAGAGCCTTGACCACCACGGCCGTGAAATCTGATTTCGATCATGTACTCCCCTTGTTGTTTTAACCCTGATTCCGCCCGCAACCCAGAGGATTGAATTCTGGAGACCGCGTTCGGCTGTCTAACGAAACGTGAAAATTCCCTATTAACTCGACCAACTACTTGGTTTTTCGGGAAAAAATTTCGGTGCAGTACATCGAGTCGTATGTGCGACCTGGCTGGAATACCGTACACGATACCAAACATGATATTGAATGTATCGGTATCACATGACAGCTCCGATGTGCCAGGGGACAAACTCTGTCTCCCCGAAATTCTGGGCCTCACTCCTGGTCTGCCGACCTGAAGCGATCTCCAAAAGATCTTCGAAGATACGTTGCCCCATGCTCTGGATGGTCTCGGACCCTGTCAGAATCCGACCGCAGTCGATATCCATGTCTTCTTGCATGTGGGTGAACATATCTGAGTTTGTGGCGAGCTTGAGGGTGGGAACCGGCTTAAAACCGCAAACCGTTCCTCTACCGGTGGTAAAACACACCAGATTGGCACCGCCGGCGATCATGCCCGTGATGGAAACGAGGTCATAGCCCGGGGTGTTCATGAACACGAGTCCAGATTCCTTGACCTTGTCAGCATAGCCCAAGACAGCCCGCAAATTGGTCGTCCCGGACTTGGAGACAGCCCCGAGGGACTTCTCCACAATGCTGGTGATCCCTCCGGCTTTGTTCCCGGGTGTGGGGTTGTTGTCGATGACGGCCTTATTTTTCTCGGTGTACGCCTGCCACCAGGTGAAGCAGTCCAGGAGCCGCCGTCCGACCCCCTCGCTTTCAGCCCGCCGGACAAGAAGATGCTCGGCACCGAAAATCTCCGGCGTTTCACTGAGAATCGCGGTTCCCCCGTGCCTGATGAGGATGTCCACGGCTGCGCCAAGGGCCGGATTGGCCGTTATTCCGGAGTAGGCGTCAGATCCCCCGCATTCCAGGCCAAGGGTCAAATGACGGGCTGACATCGGCTGCCTGTGGTCCATATTCACGAGAGGCAGCAAGGTACGCAGGATTTCCAGCCCGGCCTCGACTGTTTTTCTGGTCCCTCCCGAGTCTTGGATTTCCAAGGTTTTCAGGCGGGGACCGGGAAATAAATTCATGGCGGTGCACAGATCCTCCACCAGATTGAGTTCACAGCCGAGTCCAATCACCAGGACGGCACCAATATTGGGATTGTCGGCGTACCCGGCCAGAGTTTTCTGCAAAAACTGCAATCCTTCGCCGTCCGGAGTCATGCAGCAGCCGAGGCTGTGCACGAGAGGCAGCACACCGTCGACATTCGGATAGAGGGCCTGCTCCTCGGGTCTGAGAGCGTCAGCCACGAACCTGGTCACACTGGCGGAGCAGCTGACGCTGGAGATGATGCCGATGTAGTTCCTGGTCCCAACACTCCCGTTTTGTCTGAGAAATCCGTTAAAGGCGGCCTGTTGTTCCTCGGGGACAAACTGGGTGGTCTGGGCCTCAACACCGATTGCATAATCCCTGGCAAAGGATTTGAGGTAGAGATTGTGGCTGTGGACATGAGCCCCGGGCAGTATTTTTTCTCGGGCAAAGCCGATGACCTGGCCGTACTTTCTGACCGGGCCATCCGCCGGTATATCGCACAGGGCAATTTTGTGGGCAGGGGGGATATCGCGGTCGGCATGGACCTTGTAGGGTTGTACCCGCTCACCGGCTTTTACCTCCTGCAGCAGGATAGCGACATCATCGGCTTCATGAATTTGTACTGCTTTGGTCTTCGCACTGCTCATCGTACAGGGCACCCCTCTGTTTACAGCCGTTTCAAAGAAAACTGAGAATGGATGTGCAATCTAGCTGAAGCGACACACACGATACGTACCTGCCGGAGAGAAAAGAAAATGTATTTTCTAGTATATTGTATTTTGTATACGTATACAAAATAATGACTGCAGCTCACCACGCTCCCTTGAAGGCATGTTTCCAGGCAGACTCAAGCAGGACTCTTCCCGGAGCAGGGATCATCTTGTAAAGACGGCCTCATCCTGTCACCTCGAGGTCAAGGCTGTGCGCATATTTCTGATATGCTGCTGCATCGCGGTTCTGGCTTTTTCATACTCCTTCTCCAGCAGTGCGGTGCAGATCGCCTTGTGATCTTCCTGGGCCACCTTGAACCAGTCGGCGTTATAACTGATCTTGTGGCCATAGATTTGAATCCGATCCCTGATGTTGCAATACAGCTTGATCCAGTACTCGTTGCCGGAGGCTTCAATGACCCGGTCATGGAAGGAGCGGTCGATTTCGAGGTACTCTCGGCGCTTGTTCTCTTTGACTCTGGGATCGTTCTCAACAGCCAGAATCTGATGTTCCGCTTCTTTGAATTGGTTATAAAGCCTTGAAAAATATGACTTGGGAAGGTATTCCACCGAACGGACAAAGAAGGTCGTCTCGATAACCTCCCGGGCCTCAAAAAGGTCTTCGAGCTCTTTGGTGCTGAGCTCTATGATATAGGCCCCTTTCCGGGGAACGATCGCAATCAGATCTTCGCTCTTGAGGCGATTAAAGGCTTCGCGCAAGGGCGTCCGACTGATGCCGAGCGTCTGGGTCAGTTGATCTTCCTGCAGCCAGGTCCCCGGGGCGAGCTCCCCTTGAATAATGGCTTCTTTTATACTGGTGTAGACTTCATCAGAAAGTGGATTCCGGTAGTCAATCTTTTTGAGGGGAAAATCCATACACGCCCTGTTTGTTTGTATTTTGTATACGTATACAAGACTTGCAATAATTTGTCAATACCCAAATGTATAAAAAAATTTATAATATATTAGGTGGTTGCATGATAGTAGGAAAAGTAGAAGGCTCCTGTTGACACTCGTTCGGCGGCAGAAGCTGCACCTGCCCACCATCCTGTCCATGGCCGGCACCCTGATCGGCTTCTTCTTCATGGTCGGGGCCTACAAGATGCAGATATAGGCCTTGAACTGGACAAGGATCATCACCGGACTGCTGTTCATCGCCTCCATCGTCTGTCTGCAGTTCCATCCCGCTTCCACCAGGCTGATTCCCATCGGCTGAAGCATCCCGGGGACAGCCCCTGCAACCGTCCGGCAGGACCGGACTCTCCGCCAGCAGGGATTCCTTTTATCAAAACAATGCTCGGATAAGCCTCGACAAGCCTGAATTCAATCCGGCATTACTAATGCGCAATTTTTTTAATTTTCGGTATTTTTGCTGCGGAATTTTTTAAAACTGAGTATGCCATTTGCATGATATTTTACGAGCGGATATTGGATCTGAGACTCTGGAGTAAAACCTATCAGTAGGAGCTTAAAGGGACATAGGTGATGGTTTCAGGTCCGCAGGTAACTGGCGCCGTTCACGTCTAAGACGGTGCCGGTGGTGAACTCGGATCCGTCGGCGGCCAGAAACAGAACCGCGAAGGCCACCTCTTCGGGGCGGGCCACCCGTTCAAGGGGACTTTGTTGCCGAATCTGGTCGCCTGCCGGTCCCGAAAGCCTGTCCGTGGTCATATCCGTTTCCACAAAGCCCGGAGCGACCACCCCGACAAAGATATTGTCTTTGGCCAGTTTAAGGGCCAGGGACTGGCTCAGGGCGTTGAGCCCGGCCTTGCTGGCGCCGTAGGCCGGCTGGTCCGGTTCGCCCCGGAAAGCGCCCCGGGAGGACACATTGACGATACGCCCACCGCCGTTGTTTTTCATAAAGCGAGCCGCACAGTAGATGACATTGGCCGGTCCCTGCAGGTTCACCCGCAGGGTGTGCTCCCAGGCCTGTCTCCATTGCTCGTAGTCGACGCGGTCAATAGGATGCTGCTTGGAGATGCCGGCGTTGTTGACCACAATGTCCAGCCCGCCGAGTTGGTCCACCGCCTGGTCGATCAGGTACTTGGCAGTTTCAGGCTCGGCAACATCGGCCTGAATCAGGGAGTGCGGTCCCCCGGGCAGTTCTTCCAGTGTCCTGCGGGCCATTTCCCTGTCCTGCCTGTAGCCGACGGCAACCCTGGCCCCACGCTCGGCAAAGGCCAGAGCACAAGCTCTGCCGATGCCGCGGGTTCCTCCGGTTATACATACCCGTTTGTTTGAAAAATTCATAGAGTTCTCCTGGCCTTTGTCAAAAGATTGATGTGAGCTCGATTCTCGAATAAGCTGCGGACCGGCGCCATCTTCATTCGTCCGGGTCCGGTTTCTTCCAGCGGTAGGGCAGATCAAGCACGCTGCCGGGCTCGCTCATGCTCTGAAACGCTTTCAGCCCGTCCCTGATTATCCGGCGCTGCCGCGCCGTGTTTCCGGGCTCGCCGAACATGCAGCCCCGGGGGAACTTCACAAGCAGGGCCCGCGTCGGCCTGGCGTAGACCATTCGATCCGGCATGTTGCCCATGGATATGCTCGGAATGCCCGCCGACTCCACCACCCGTTGGATCAGACCGACCGTCTGATGACATTTCGGTCAGACGGGCACCGCAAACAGGGCGGTGACCTCCTCCTGCCTGAGCTTTTCCACGAGCAGGGGCAGGCTTTCTTCCACCAGGGGCACCACGTCGTTCACATAGCTGAAGCTGTAATGAGTATCGGCCAGCGCCCCGATGGCCCCTTCCCCTTCCAGTTCGACAAAGCGGTGGATCGGAAAGATGGTGTTGATGTCCTCTTCGGCCAGGCTGTGATCGTAGTGGGCATGGGCGATCCCCACATCTTCCTGCCGGACGGTTTTGGGAAGTTCCCTGAAGCTCGCATCCCCGTGAATGGATTCCGTATCAAAAGCCGACTGACTGTCTTTCAGATACAGACCTCCGGAGCTCACCAGCGCGAATTTGTGGTCCTTTGCCTCTCCCAGGTAGGGGGTCCAGGGAACGTCCGGGTAGCTGACAAACGGGTAGTTGCGCACGATGCGATCCATCTTATGCGCCTTGAACTCTTCCAGACTGTCCTCGACCCAGGCCTGATATTTCTGTTGAAACTCCTGTAAAATGGGATCCACAGCAGACTCCTTTCGTTTTTGTTCTATTATCCGATCGTCGCTTTCCTTCAAAAAGGATAGCATAGCCTCCCTCGGGATACTCGTCAAACCAGCAACATAAGGGCCATTATGTCCTTAGAGCTCCCTCAAAGTACGAAAGTTGAGTTCTTGACTCTTGGTCAAGAATATTTTAAGGACTCTTTCTTAATTCTGGTGCGGTGGGCATGTAAAAAAAACCGGAGACACCCTGTGAAAATCGATCTGCTCATACAAAATGGAATGATTATCGACGGGACCGGCAACCCGGAATACAAGGCCGATGTGGCCTTGGCTGATGACCGGATTGTGGAAGTCGCCCCTAAAATTACAGCCGAAGCACAAACGGTGATCAACGCTGAAGGCCTTGCAATTAGCCCCGGTTTTATTGATGTCCACAGCCACGATGACGGCTATGTCTTGAACAAACCGAGTTGCGATCCCAAGCTCTTACAAGGCGTAACTACCCAAGTCATCGGCAATTGCGGATTCAGCCTCGGGCCGCTGCCGGCCGATTCCCAGACCTATCTGGACAAGGTCAAGATGATGATGGGCGGCGGCGATATGCCGGCCGAACTGCAGAAGGCGAGCAGCTTTGGCGATTATTTGGACGTCCTGGAAAGCAGGCCCTTAGGGGTCAATCTGGTGCCGCTTGTGGGGCATGCCACAATCCGCATCGCGGCCATGGGCTGGGACAACCGGGCTCCAACCCTCGATGAGCTGGAAGCCATGCAAGGTTTGACCGAGGAGGCGATGAGCGTCGGAGCAGCAGGCATGTCCTCAGGCCTGATCTATGTCCCGGCTGCTTTCGCTGCGTCTGCGGAGCTGTCAGCTCTGGCTGAAGTTGTCGGCCGCTACCAAGGACTCTATGCTACCCACATGCGCAGTGAAGGAAACCGGCAGATGGAGGCTATTGAAGAGGCGCTCAATATCGCCAAAGCCGGGAGAACGCCGTTGCATATCGCCCATCACAAGATTGCTGGAAGAGCCAACTGGGGCATGAGTGAGCAGACCCTGGCCAGGTTCGAGCGGGCCCGGGCCGAAGAAGGCCAGGAAGTGACCTGTGATCAATACCCTTACCTGGCCGGCAGTTCCTATCTGGCCGCCTGTCTGCCGCCGGCCTTTGCCTCAGGGGGACCGGATGTTTGGGGACCTAAGCTGCAGGATTCAGACGTACGCCGGCAGGTTCAGAACGACATTGAAAACGATGTCGGATTTCCCGGCGACAATCTGATCCGGTCAGGAGGTTTCGAAAATATTTTTATAAGCTTCACCTCCAAATTCCCGAAATTTTCCGGGCGTTCAATCGCCGATATTGCCGCGGCATCCAGAAAAAGCGCCTACCAGGTTTTTTTTGAACTGCTCAGCGCAGAAAAAATGGATATTGGGATGGTGGTCTTCATGATGCAGGATGAGGATGTCCAGAGGATCATGCAACACCGGCTGACCATGATCGGATCCGACGGTATTCCTTCCCTGACGGGGGGACGATTCCATCCACGCTTTACCGGGACTTTCCCTAGAGTCCTCGGTCGATTTGCCAGGGACAATGGGGTGCTATCCCTGCCTGAGGCGGTCCGGAAGATGACATCACTTCCGGCAAACACCTTCCGGCTTACGAGTCGGGGACTGCTCAAGGAGGGTTTTTTTGCGGATCTGGTGATATTCGATCCCGCGACGGTCATCGACCAGGGGAATTATCAGCATCCTGACCTCCCTCCTTTAGGTATTATCCATGTTATTTGCAACGGCAAACCAGCGGTGACCTCCGGCGAAATCACGGGCCGGATGTCCGGCAGGCTGCTTCGACGAAACGCATGATCTAATCGGAACGAGGAGGGGTGTTTGGGCTGGTTGATATTGATGGCCGCGGGAGTCTTGCTGGCAGCGGGATCGGCCATGGCCTACGTGTTCGGCGCGGCTGCGGTGCTGACTTTTCTGGCGGTGGACAAAGCTCGCTATCTGGCGGTTCTGCCCCAGCGGATCTTCTCTCAGATCGATGTCTTCGTCTTGATGGCCATGGCCTTGTTCATCATGGTCGGTGAGATCATGAACCGAACCGGGGTAACCAGAAATCTGGTGACCTTCTCCATGAGTCTGGTGGGGCGATTCAAAGGCGGACTGGGTCACGTCAACATCCTGACTTCGGTGTTTTTTGCCGGGGTCTCCGGCTCTGCTGTGGCTGATTCCGCGGCCCTGTCCAACACCATGGTTCCGGCCATGATCCAGCAGGGTTACTCGCGGGTGTACGCCAGCGCGATTACGGCGGCTTCGGCGGTGATCGGGCCGATCATCCCGCCTTCGATCATTCTCATTTTCTATGGGGCCCTGATGCAGGCCTCGATCGGCGGGTTGTTCGCCGGCGGCATCCTGCCCGGCTTACTGCTGGCCCTATTCCTGCTGCTCACTAACGGTTTCATCGCACACAGACAGGACCACCCCGGGGGGAAAGCCGAAGACATTCCGCCTTTCTGGTCCTCCCTGGGCCGGGCTTTGCCGGCCCTGATGCTCCCGGTGGTCATCCTGGGCGGCATTGTCTTCGGAATCGTTACCCCAACCGAAGCGGCCGCCGTCGCTGTGGCCGCGGCCCTCATTGCCGGTCTCTTCTACGGGGGAATCAGCCCGGCCTCCCTTTTCCAGGGAATCGAGCGGACCGCCATTCTGACCGGCTCCATCTTCATGATAATGGCCGCAGCGGCCTGTGCCGGATGGATCAGTTCGCTACAGCAGTGGCCCCAACAGATCGCCAGGATAGTAACCGATTCCGGCTTGGAGGGGATACAATTCCTGCTCCTGGTCAATTTATTTTTTTTGGCGGCAGGGATGATCATGGACGCTCCACTGGCCCTGGCTCTGCTGATCCCTTTGTTCGGGCCAGCCTGCTTGGCCCAGGGGATCCACCCCATCCATCTCGGAGTCGTGCTCTGCCTGAATTTGACCATCGGCATGATCACCCCGCCCCTGGGTGCCTGCATGATCGTGGTTTCAGCGGTAACCCATGAGAATTACTGGCGGTTGGTATGGGCGGCCTTGCCCTTTATCTTCGTTGAAATTATCTTGTTGGTCCTGATCACCCTGGTGCCGGAGATCACTCTCTTTCTGCCCGGGGTCTTGGGTTATCTTTAAACTATTTCTTGGAGGGATGCGATGGTAACTTACAGCAGATTTACAACGTTATGTGCGGCTATTGGAGTTTTCTTTGTCCTGGTTGTTTCGGCCCAGGCGGGGGAAATCAAGATTGCGCTGGATACTCCGCCTGATGAGGAAAAAAGTGGGACTTACCTCTGGTCGAAAACTTTTTCCGAATATGTAACTGAAAAGGGCTTGGAGACCACATTGTATCCTAAAGATGCCCTGGGCGCTGAGGAGGAAAAATTGGACCAGGTGGCCCAGGGATTGCTGGAGATCTCCAACTCCGACCTATCCAAGGCGGGTCAGCTTGATCCCACAATTTTCGGATTCTATTTGCCTTTTTTGCTGGAGGACATCCCCCATTTCTACAGAATCCTTGAAAATTCCGAGGTGCTGCCCACCATCAATAAGGGCACCACGTCAAAGGGGATCCGGGTTTTGTCCATCATCCCCCTTGGGGGCATGATAGGCATCGCCACCACCAAAAAGTTCGTGAAGACTCCATCGGATTTCGACGGACTCCGGATGCGGGCTATGGATAAGAAGCAGGCAGAGTGGCTCAAAATTTGGGGGGCCAATTCAGTGATCATTCCCTGGGCCGAGATCTACAACTCTCTGCAGACCGGGGTGGCAGACGGCTATTTGAATCCTGCTTTTGTTCCGGTCATGTTCAAGCATACCGAGGTTCTTAAGTATTTCTCCGTAGCCAATCTGAATCCATCTCTGCGGGTCAGCCTGTGTTCCGATGAGTGGTATGAAGGATTGTCGGACTCTGAGCGAGCCATCGTGGACGAAGGAGTCCAAGCGGCAGATGAAGCGGTTAAGCAGTGGGCCGTCCAGGCGGGAAAAGCGGCCATTGAAGGTTTGAAAGAGGCCGGCATGCAGGTCTATCACAACACCGCAGAAGAAAAGGCACAATTCGCTGAGTTGATCAGGCCCCATTATGCTGAGATTGTGGAATCAGAGGATATTGCTGATTTTTTTGTCAAAGCCGCCAGTGAATATCGATAAGTTATTGTCATGCTGCAATTTCTAAATAGCGCCAGCCACGCCGTCGACCGCTTCTGTCGTTCGGCGGCCGTTGGCTTTTTTTCCGCCATGCTGGTCATCGTCCTCTTTCAGGTCGTTGCCCGCTACCTCTTTCAAAGCGTACCCGTCTGGACAGAGGAATTGGCCCGCTATTGCATGGTCTGGGGAGGGTTTCTCGGTGCCGCGGCGGCCTTCAAGGGAGATCTGGACCCTCGTCTGATCCAGCCGCCGAGCAGCGGTAATCGGTTCTGGATACTCGGCGCCTTTTTTATCAGGGCGGCCGGGACCGTCATTTTCTTGGGACCGGTCCTGTATTTTTCCGATCGCTTTCTGGCCCGGACTTGGGTCAGGAGTACCGAGGCCCTGGAAATTCCCACCG
This sequence comes from Desulfohalobiaceae bacterium S24, assembly GCA_011389765.1. Taxonomy (GTDB): domain Bacteria; phylum Desulfobacterota; class Desulfovibrionia; order Desulfovibrionales; family Desulfothermaceae; genus JAABTT01. The sequence continues at coordinate 18,481 of JAABTT010000002.1, forward strand.
CCTTGGTTACTTGCTCGGTCCCATTGATGGTCTGTATCATTTTTTTTCATCTTTTGGTTCGGGCTCTCAATCTTGGAAAAGAGCGAGATTCCGGCGGGGAATTTTCGAATTGACGAGCAAAGGAGCTTTTCATCAGTTACAGCTGCTTATCATCTGGATCCACAGCAGCCTCCTTTCGTTTTTATTCTATTATCCGATTGTCGCATTCCTGAAAAACGGATAGCATAACCTCGGGGTAGTGGCCAAACTCGCAACATAAGTGACAGGAAAAAATTTGGAAGTGTTGATCCAGCACATGGGAGGTCAGGTGAAGAACACAGCCGAACGGCAAGCCATTCGAAAACTGGTCGGGGCGCCGGAATGTGTTGAACCCTGGCTCGAACGATTTTACGAGCCAAAAGAGGTACAGCTGCTGCATCTCCAAAACGGACCGGCCGCAAACACAGAGGTGTTCTCCGCTCTCCCTGTTTTTTAATCCCGACCTCTGCCGGGGCTGCAGTGTGTGCGCAACAGGCTGCCCGGAGCAGGCCATGGAGATGGTATACTGATCCAAATTAGCTTCTATCGAAATAGAGACCAGGAACCTTTGAATCAGCAGTCCTTGTCGGGAAAAACCAAAATTGGATCAGTATAAGTATATAAGCCGTCACTGAAGCAACCGCTTTCATGAATTCTTTACTCGTATAAATGCTTCCAACTGGTATGGGAGGCGGTCATGACCGAGAGAAACGAGTCATATCTTCCTGCATCCATCAGCCGCAGAGAACTGTTCAAATATTCCTGCATCGCCGGTGGTGGTCTCATCTATGGTTTATTTGGAGGAGGTAGAGCTATGAGCAGCAGACAGGCAAGCCGGGTTGCTCTGGTCCGGACCACGGACCGGGCCTTGGGGGTTGATCGCTCCATCGAGGCCCTCAAGACGAATCCGGTCAGGGGAAAGAACGTCCTGGTCAAGCCGAACTTCAACACGGCCGACCGCTTCCCGGCCTCGACCCACAACGACACCCTGACGGCTTTGGTCCAGAAGCTATGGGACATGGGGGCCGCTTCAATCCGCCTGGGGGAACGCAGCTATCCCCCGACGCAACAGGTCATGCAGGACAAGAATATTTTTGCCTTGATGGAGGACCTCGAGGTTCAAGTTGTCAATTTTGACAATCTTCCGGAAAAGGGCTGGGTCAAGGTCGACGCCCCTGATTCTCACTGGCGGGATGGATTCCGGGTGGCCCGGCCGGTCCTGGAAGCCGAATGCCTGGTCTCCACCTGCTGTTTGAAGACGCATCAATACGGCGGGGTCTTCACCATGTCCCTGAAGCTCCATGTCGGGGTGGTGCCCACCAGCCGGCACGGCTTTTCCTACATGGACGAACTGCATTCCTCACCAAACCAGCGCAGGATGATTGCCGAAATCAACGCCCCCTTCAGCCCCGACCTGGTGGTCCTGGACGGCCTGGAGGCCTTTGTGGACGGAGGCCCCATGACCGGACAACAGGCCCGAGGGGAGGTTTTCCTGGCCTCCACCGACCGCGTGGCTCTGGATGCGGCGGGTGTGGCTGTCTTGAAGCACCTGGGCAGCAATACACAGATCATGCAGCCGGAGATCTTTGAGCAGGAGCAGATCGCCAGGGCGGCGGAACTCGGTCTGGGAGCGGCCTCTGCCTCAGACATCGAAATCGTTCCAGGGAATCGGGAGAGCCGGGAATACTGCGGCAAGATTGTAAATATCCTGGACAAGGGCTAGTCTCAGCCGGATCTTTCTTCACTTCTTTTCAACCGGGCATACAGGGTCTTCCGGCTGATTCCCAGCAGCTTCACAGCCCGAGACGTGTTGCCCCGCATTTTCGAAATGACAACCGGAATTTGACCATCCGTGATAACGCAAAATTGACCATCCCCTGCTTGCGGGAGACCGGCGTTCTCCGGACGTCAGACCGTCGAAGCAGTAGTCAGAGGGTTTCCGATTTTCAGGTCGGGATTTCCGGCTACGTTATTTTCGTCCAGATCTCTGGCTGAATTCCTGCTTAAAGGCTCCATCCCGCCATCAGTTGTTATCCACCGTAAGGCCCATACCGGTCCAGGCCTCATCCGTGATGCATCATGCCCGGACTTCTTCCGCAGGCCTGTCTGAGCCCTGAGCGGATATGGGTTGACAAACAGGAAGCAAATGCGCTAGATTCTTTAGTACAAAATTTAAACACAAAAAATGTATACAAAATTATCAGGAGGACAGCCTCCAACACAAGAGACGCTGTATGGCACCTGCTAACCGGGAGGATTCGGTCAAGGCCATCGAAGTTATCGATCTCCACAAATCCTTTGATTCAGATGAAGTGCTCAAAGGGGTCTCCCTGGAGGCCCGTCAGGGTGAAGTCATCGCCATCATCGGGGGAAGCGGATCCGGGAAATCAACCTTACTGCGCTGCATCAATATGCTGGAGACGCCCAGCAGCGGAACGATCAAGGTGAACGGTGAAGCGATCGAGATGAAAAGCGACGGCAGGGGGGGACAAAAGCCGGCCAACCGGCAGCAGGTCAGACGCATACGAACCCGCCTGGCCATGGTCTTCCAGAACTTTAATCTCTGGCAGCACATGAACCTTCTGGATAATGTCATTGAAGTCCCTATCCACGTCCTGGGCCGGAGTAGGGCGGAAGCCCTGGAATATGCAGACACCCTGCTCAAGCGTGTCGGGCTGTCCGAAAAGCGGGCGGCCTATCCTGCCTTTCTTTCGGGCGGCCAGCAGCAGCGGGCCGCCATCGCCCGGGCCCTGGCGATCCAGCCGGAGGTTCTGCTTTTTGACGAACCCACGTCTGCACTTGATCCGGAACTGATCGGCGAAGTCCTCTCGGTCATCGGCGATTTAGCCCGGGAAGGACGAACCATGATCCTGGTCACCCATGAGATGAAATTTGCCCGGGATGTGGCTGATACGATTATTTTTCTGAACGAGGGCATTATCGAAGAGGAGGGGGACCCCAAGGCATTGTTCGATGCACCGAAATCGGAGAATTTAAAACGGTTTATCAGTTCGGTTACCTGAACAGGCATATTTTCCGCAAACCCTTAAAAAAGGAGATGAACATGGCTAAGGTATTGAAGAAACTGTTCCTGGTTCTCGCAGTAACGGCCTTGTGCACGACCCTGGCCCATGCCGAGAAGGTGCGCGTGGGTATTGCCGCAGAGCCCTATCCCCCTTTTTACACCCCTGATGCCTCCGGGGATTGGAGCGGCTGGGAAATCGACATCATCAGGGCTGTCTGCGATGCGGCCGACCTGGACTGCGAACTGGCTCCCACCGCCTGGGACGGCATCATTCCTTCCCTGAAATCGAAAAAGATCGACATGATCATGGGGTCCATGTCCATTACCAAAGAGCGTCAGAAGCAAATCGATTTTTCCAACAAGTATTACAAGACCCCGACGATCATTGTCGGCACCAAGCGGCTTGATTTCAAGCCCACACCCGAGGGCCTGGAAGGCAAAATTCTCGGAGTGCAGCGGGCCACCGTCCATGCCGCCTATGCGCATAAGCATTTTCAAGGGGCCACGATCAAGGAATATCAGACCCAGGACGAGATCAACCAGGATCTGATTTCCGGTCGTATCGACGCCACCCAGGCCGACGCCCTCGCCCTTGAGAGATTTCTAAAGACAGAGGCGGGGCAGTCCTGCTGCGAACTCAAGGGCAAGGTGGCCGATGATCCGGCAGTGCTGGGCAAAGGTATCGGCGTGGGCCTGCGCAAGGAGGATGATGAGCTGAAAGCCAGAATCAACAAGGCCATCAAGACCATCCGCGACAACGGTACATACGATGCCATTACCCAAAAGTACTTTGACTTTGACATTTACGGCGAATAACGCGCAGTTGAAGAGGGGGCCCCAGTACGGCCCCCTATTTCTTTTTCCCAGGCCGGTCTCTGGGAAAGCCCGGTTTGGAGCAGCCTGTGTTTATCGATAAACTGGAACTTCTTGCCTTGACCCCCCCGGGGTGGGGGAGCGTCCTGCTGCACGGCCTGGCCAATTCTCTGGCCGTGGCCGGGGGCGGCTATTGCCTGGGTCTGCTTATCGGCATATTCGGCGCCTTTGGCAAGCTCTACGGCGGACCGGTCATCCGCGATCTCCTGGCCTGCTATACGACCATTATCCGGGCCGTGCCCGAGCTGGTGCTGATTGTCCTTTTGTTCTATGCAGGTTCGGATATCGTGAACCATGTTCTGCAGGCCTTTGGAGCCTCTCCAGTGGACATCAACGGCATGGCGGCCGGTATCGGGGTGATCGGCATCGTCCAGGGCGCCTATTCCACTGAAGTCCTGCGGGGCGCCATCAAGGCCATTCCCCCCGGACAGATCGAGGCTGGACGGTCCTATGGAATGGATCCCCTTCTGCTGCTGCGCCATATCACCCTGCCGGCAATGCTGCCCTATGCCATCCCCGGGCTGTCCAATCTCTGGTTGATCGCGACCAAAGACACCGCCTTGCTGGCAGTGGTCGGGTTTACGGAACTGACCATGGCCACCCGCCAGGCAGGCGCGGCTACCAGGGAATACTTCCTGTTCTTTATTGCGGGGGGGCTGCTCTATCTGGCGGTGACTCTGCTGTCCAATGCAGGGATTCGAATTCTTGAGCGAAAGGCCTCTGTCGGCCTGCCGGATGTGGGGTAGCGCATGAACATTTGGCTGAAACCGCACCGTATCGTACTGCTGCTCATGGCCCTGGCTCTGGTGGTCTATGCCGGCCTCAGCATGCAATGGGACTGGGTTCCCAGGTATTCCGGCCTCCTGCTGCACGGCATATGGATGACCATTGCCCTGCTGATTACCACCTGTGCTTTGGGATTTCTGCTTGCCGTCCCCTTAGGCCTTTTTCAGGTGACCGGGCCCAAACCTCTGGCCTTTGCCTGCAGAGGCTTTTGTACGGCCATTCGGGGAACGCCGCTGCTGCTGCAGCTCTGGTTGATTTACTTCGGTCTCGGATCCCTTTTTCCGCAATTTCCTGAAATCATGGATTCGTTTCTTTGGCCCTACCTGCGCCAGGCCTGGCCCTATGCCCTGCTGTCCCTCACCCTGTCCTTTGCCGGGTATGAAGGCGAGGTCATGCGGGGCGCTTTTGCCGGAGTCCCCGCCGGGGAACTCGAGGCGGCACATGCCTACGGAATGAAGCGTATGACCGTGCTGCGCCGTATCTGGCTGCCCCGGGCCATCCTGCGCGCTCTACCCACGCTCAACGGGGAAGTTGTCCTGCAGTTGAAGTCGACGCCGCTTGTGGCCACCATTACAGTGGTTGAATCCTATGCCGTGACCTCAACGATCCGGCAGGAAACCTTCATCATCTATGAGCCACTCTTGTTGATTTCCCTGATCTATATGGTCTTGACCGCCATCTCTGTGGTTATTTTTTCCTATTTTGAAAAGAAGGTGCCTGTCCACGACGTATAGGTATGCTACCTGTTCCAGGCTCCTCCCACTCACTCACTTACTCATTCAGCCTGGCTACAGGGCTAAATGCTTTTCATGCAGGTCCACAGAAAGGATTGCTATGTCCACGCGGACCGAGGTCTGAGGGGCGAGAGCCGCCCGGCATCATGGTCAGACCTTGAGTTCCTTTTCCGTTTCCAAAATGATGCGCTGAATATCCTTTTGGGCCTGTTCGCTTAAGGGCTCGGGTAGATGCTTTTCCAGCACTGTTTTCGCCTGTTTCAGGGCCCGTTCATGAAGGGTGGCTGCTCCTTTGGCTTCCCAGCTTGCGTGGCTTTCGCGGTTCATCAGTGCGGGGACCATGGCGTCGGCACAATGCTCAAGCGTACTGGAATGGGTGAGATACTCCCCGGTTTGGCCCACCTCCTTGATAAGATCCACCGAGAGGGTCTCCGGATTGACCTGCATCCCCTGAAGCACGTGTTTGATGCTCCGGTTGATTTCGTTGTCCATGACCAGCTTGCCGTAATCCAGGGCCATCCCGCTGTCCACCATGCCTGTTCCGTAAATCAGATCGGCGCCTGCCAATGCTGCCGGAAGGGCGGTGAGCAGTGATTCGTAGCCGGCCTGGGCGTCGCAGAGTTTGGAGTCAACCTAGCCGCCGGAGACCCTTACCGGGATATTATAGTATTTGCCCATTTGGGCCAGGGCGGCGTTGAGCAGCGCTCCCTCGGGAGAGCCCACTGCGGCCGTGCCGAAGCGCATGTCCATGGTGGTGGTTGAACTGGAATAAAACATGGGCGCACCGGGCTTCACCAGCTGGCCCAGGGTCAGTCCGCTGAGAACCTCGGCATTGTGCTGGACCACTGTTCCGGCCAGGTGGACCGGTGCGGTGCCTCCGGCCAGGCACATGGACAGGACGCTGGTGGTGAACCCCTGCTCCACCGCTGCCATGAGAACCTCGCTGCAGTCATCAACCATCTTCAGGGGGCTGACCAGACAGACCCCGGTAAAAAAGAAGGGACGTTCCCGAAAGGCCTCCCTTCCCACGGCTGCTTCACCCATCAAGGCCATTTTCGGAATCAGATCGGCTGTGGGCGGGATGGCTTCCACGGGTTTTGTGGTATTGGCCATCATGGCCGCCAGGGTGTGCAGGGTCTCGGTGACTGGCGATTTGTCCGTGGCATTGAGCATGGAAATCAAAATGCTGAGACTGTCCAGGGTGTCCATGATCCGGGTGACCTGAACAACATCGTCCAGAAGCGCCTTTCTCCGTTCACCGCTGGAGAGGTCGTTGACATAGACCGTGCTCCCGAAGTTGACAAAACCGAGGTTGTCACCCCCCATCAGGTAATCCCGATCCGGGGTTCGCCCGGGAATGATCAGGTTGGAGGGGATGGAGGACAGGCCCTTTTCGATGAGTGACTGGGGAAGATAGACCCGGCTGGAGGCTTTGTCTACCGTGGCTCCGTGGTCGGAAAATACCGTCTTGGCCTTGTCGCTGGTAACCAGGATGCCGGTTTCCTGCAGAATCTCCAGACTGGCCTGATGAATTTTTTCGCAATCTTCCCGGGAAAGACCTGCCAAGCCCAAAGTGCCCGGCGGTCCGAGATGGATCGGCCCTCTGTCGGCAGCGCGGGCTGCCTGTTCGTTCAGCATGTTGGCCTCCTTGTCAGCTTTGCCTCTGGCAAACTTGACATATCATTATGGAAATTAAGGAAATACTTATTCGGTCAAATGACCGGTACTCAAAGTTTTATTTGCACGTTGAAAATTATTGTATACAATTAATGCATGCAAAAAGAAAGTAGGATACTCTTCAGGGCTTGTCAATGAAATTCAGGCCCGGCATTGGTCGCCCCGGCGGTGATATCGTATGTATAATTGAAGATTGAAGATGGAAGATGGAATATTGCTGAATATAAGAAAATGAAGAAGTTGCCATGGCTATAGCCGAGATCATTTTCTTGAAGCCTGTACAAAGAGGAAGTGATGTGCGGAGAGGCGAGCCTTTGAGCAGAGGGGAGAGCCGGTAGGCCTCACAGGGATATGTAGTCTTCGGGAAGCACGGGGATTTCCATGCTCTCATAGCTGCTCAGCATGTGGAGTTCCATGGCTTTTTCCGCAGCATCCGGATCTTTGGCCTGCAGGGCCTCAATCACCTTCTGGTGCTCTTTGATGGATGGGTTCAGGGGCGTGGTCTGAAAGGGATCGTACAGGATGAGATAGATTTTGGTTCGATTGAGCAGTTCTTCGATGTAGCGGCGCAGGACCGTGTTGCCCGAGACTTGTGCGATGAGCAGGTGAATGGCATCATTGATGCGGTGGAATTCTTCTATGTCCCGGTTTTCAAAGGTCTGGATCTCTTCATGGCAGTAGTGCTGCAGCTCCTGTATCTGTTCGGGGGAGATGGTCTCCGTGGCCAGGCGGGCGGCTGTCTTTTCCAGCTGCTGCCGCACAAAAAAGGTTTCCTTGATTTCCTGCAGGGTCGGCTTGATAACACAGGTCCCTTTATTGGCTTCATAAACGGCAAATCCATCATAGGTCAAACGCCGGATCGCTCCGCGTATGGGAGTCCGGCTGACTTGCATCTGCTTGGCCAGGGTTGTTTCCACAAGCTTGGTTCCCTGTTTGATATATCCTTTGATAATGGCGTTTTTCAGTCTTTGATAAATATAACTTTCGCTGCTTTGTTCCATGGACTCATCCTTTCCGAAAACCTTAAAGGTAAATCAGGGCAGTGTCATGAGTCCTTTGTGTAGCACAAAAGGCTGGACTTTGTCATGTCTGAACTGGGCATCAAGAACAGCCGAAGGCGGGTTTTCAAATGCCGGCCTGTTTATTGACAGACCGGTTCTCTCTGAAGTAAAAATTTGTACACTTTTTTTGCAAGCTAGAAATGTATACAATTTTGCCAGAGGCAAAGCTGACAGGAGGAAGACCATGATCGTGCCAAGCTACCAGGTGCTCAGTTCTGAGCAGGTTCGGGCCGTCCATGCAAAAAGCCTGGAACTTCTCGAAAACACGGGTTTTTCTGTGCCCCATGAGCGGGCTCTGAACCTTCTGGCCCAAAAAGGGGCCAAGGTGGATTTCAGTTCCCGGCGGGTGTGTTTTCCACCGGATCTGGTGGAAAAAGTCCTTGAAGATGTCCCCAGAGAATTCACATGCGCCGGCAGAGATCCGGCCTTTGATTTGACAGTGGGCTTTGATGCCCCGCCTGTGTGCCGCAGTACAGGAGGAGCGGTCAACCTGTTCGATTTCATCAGCCAGGAGAGCCGGCCGGTCACCCTCCAGGACTGCCGGGAGCTCGCGCAACTCATCGACGGTTTGGAGAATACGGCTGTTGCCGCAGTGCAGACCCCCTGCGACGCCCCGCTGCCGGTTTACGATATCCACGCGCTCAAGGCCATGCTCGAATCCGGACGGAAACATATCTGGGCCCTGGTCACGAGTTCTGCAAATCTTGCCTACCAGATTGAAATGATGCTCGCTGTGGCCGGATCTGCCGAAGCCTTGCGGCAGCGTCCCGTCTGTCACGGCATTGTCACCGTGCTGGAGCAGTTCAGGTTCCCCATGGACGAGATCGAACGTCTGCTGCTTTACGGGCGCTATTCAATCCCGGTCAAGGTACCCATTGTGCCGATGATGGGCACTGTGGCGCCCATAACCATCTTGGGCACTCTGGTCCAGGCCAATGCCGAGGCCATCGGCAGTGCCGTTTTGATCCAGCTTTTATGCCCGGGCACCCCCACCTGGTATTATTTTTTCATCCAGGCTATGGATAAAAAGACCGGGGGGACGATCTTCATGAACCCGGAGATCATGCTCTGTTCCCTGGGCCTCATCCAGATGGCGCGTCATTACAGGCTGCCGGCGGCCCCGTCCTCCTTCGAGACCAATGGATCCAGGCTCACGGATATCCTGTACAACAACGGTTCGGCGGTCACCCTCTTTGCCTTGGCCGGGGCCTTTGAACATGCGTCCACCGGGTGTGTGGACATGTCCATGGGAATCAGCAAACAGGGGCTGGTCATCGGCGATGATATCTGGGGCCAGACCAAACGACTGCTGGCCGGCTTTCAGACTGAAGAGGAGGCCTTTGCCTCGGAGGCCATCAAGCGGGTGGCCCTGGGCAGCGGACAGTTCTTGACCGATGAGCACACAGGGCAGTTTGTCCGCAAAGAGGCCCAGTACGTTCCCCGGATTTTGTCCTATCAAACCCATACCGAGTGGGCGCAGAATCCCAGACATCTGGCTGAAGAAGCCCAGGAGCGGGTCAAAGACCTGCTTGAGAGGCATGAGGTGCCCCCGCTTGATCCGGCATTGCAGCTGGAGTTGAATCGGATTGCCGCTGCCGCGGAAAAGAAGGCGGGCTGCAGGTAGGTCCTGTCCGCATCTCAGCTTTGCCTCCGGCAAAACCGGAATATGGCCAGAATCAGTCGAGGCATCTTCATCGCAACAATCCCGGACGAGAGGACTTTTCTAAGAGATTGCTTCGCTTGACGAGTCCGATGGTATGATGTATCGCAATACTCGAGATGAAAGTATGGTTTGACCTCAGGAAGGAACGAACAAACAGCCCTTTGTGAAGGGGATATGAACATGGATTGGGCTTTATCTCCTTGGCTTATCTGGTTTATTCTCGGCGTTATCATGGCTTTCCTGGAACTTAGCAGACAGAAACAGATTATGACGATTTTTCCCGGGGCGAAAAGGCCAGGCCCAGGAAATTTTGGCTGTTGCCCAGGCAAAAGCAGAAGGGCTGAAACTCATCGCCGAACAGCTCCAAACCAATGGCGGGCAGGGGGCAGCGAATCTGCCTGTGGCCGAACAATACATGACAGAGTTTGGCAAACTTGCCAAGACCTCCAATACCCTGGTCATTCCAAGCAATGCCAGTGATCTGGCAGGCATGGTGACAACGGCGATGAGCGCCTTCGAGAAGATGGGGGAGTCGTCAAAAGAGTCGGGACAGCAGATACTTTAAAAAAAGCTGAAGGGAATCCTGAATTTTTAATCCAGAGCCCATTTGAAACAATTAGAGAATGATTTTTTCAGGCTGTAAAGGAGCTTGGCACATGAGGAAGCTGTTTTTTGGGATCTGTCTGCTGGTCCTGTTTTGCAATCCGGTTTGGGCCCATGCTGGACAGAGCGTCAAGGTTGAGGTTCTGGCCAAGACGAGTCAAAGCTGGGATGGAGCGGATCTTCCGGGATATGCTGAGTGCAAGCCCGAGCTGACGATCCTGAAAATCACTATTCCGCCTCAAACCGAGTTGGCCTTGCACAAACATCCGGTCATCAATGCCGGCGTCTTGCTGAAGGGCGAGTTGACAGTAATCACGGAAGACAGGAAGCGATTGCATCTCAAAGCCGGAGAGGCGATCGTGGAGGTCGTGGAAACCTGGCACTACGGGAAAAACGAAGGGAATGAACCCGCGGAAATCATCGTTTTTTACGCCGGCAGGCAGGGCAGGCCCATTAGCGTCAAAAAGGCTGAAAAAGAGTGAGATATTGATAGAGGGTTCGCAACGCTCCTGTTCGGAGCTTCCATGCTAAAGGAACGGACAGCCGAGGCTTGCCTGAGATATCCTTACATTCAACAGCCTGAAATATAACGTTTTGTGTCGGAGCTTGTCAATTGTTGCGAAGCGTAAGGGGAGGCAGTTAAAATGCCACGCATCGGGATTGCCCTGGGTTCCGGAGCTGCACGGGGCTGGGCCCATATCGGGGTTCTTCAGGAATTGGCAAAAATGCAGATAGAGCCGGATGTGGTCTGCGGCAGCTCCATCGGCGCTCTTGTAGGCGGTTCCTCTGTCGCCGGCCAGCTGGAGCAGCTTGAAGAATGGCTCCTGACTCTGGACAGGCTCCAAGTGGCCAAGTTTTTCGACGTGAGCCTGATCAAGGGCGGACTGATTGCGGGAAAACGCATCATCGATTTTTTTCGGGAGCGCTTCGGCGATTTTGAAATCAGCGCTTTGGCCAAACCTTACGGAGCGGTGGCGACTGATTTGTACACGGGGCAGGAAACCTGGTTCCGATCCGGATATCTGCTGGATGCCGTCCGGGCCTCAATATCCATCCCGGGCTTTTTTGCCCCCTTTTTCCTGAACGGCAGATGGTATATCGACGGCGGGATCGTCAATCCTGTGCCTGTCTCGCTCTGCCGAGCCTTGGGAGCAGACACAGTCATCGCTGTCGATGTCAACGGATGCATCGCGGATGACGGTCGGTCTTGCGCCGCAGATACTGCCTTGCAAAGCAGTGAAAATCAGGAGAAGATATTGCAAAATGACATACTTCTCGCTGTTGCAGAGGCTGACGCGGACGGTAGTGCCGAGGCAGAGATTGGTGCCTGGCAGGAGGACACGAAAACGCCGGGATTTTTTCAAGTGATTTATAATTCCATTCATTTTATGCAGCAAACCATCACCCGAGCCCGGTTGGCCTATGACCCCCCGGATGTAGCACTGTGTCCCGATATCTATGATATTGGATTCATGGATTTTCATGAAGCTGAAAAGGCGATTGCAGACGGGAGGCGCTGTGTACAGGAGCACGAATCCCAAATTGTTCATTCGTCTTTTTTGTCATAATAATCGCAAATCCAAAATCCATAATTCTCTATTGTGAGGCCTTCAAAATGGGCATATTTGACCAATGGTCGAATATGCCCATTTTTTTCTTTTCAAAGCACCCTGACCTGATATGTTTTGTACAGTTAAATTCGGTTCTTAAATAAAATGACCAACTTTGGGATTTCTGGCATGATAATTGAATGTATATTTCCAGTTCACGGGGCGCACCTTTTTGGATGCGAGGCTCAATTGTCGGCAGACACATGACGAACATACAAAAAAAAACGGTATGATTATTGTCAGGATAAGCATGAACGTCCTCCCGGAAAAGCAGCTGGAGCTCAGACAGACGCTTCATTCCATGCTCGGGGTGGAGAAAAGAGAAGCCGGTTGCCTGAGTTATGCCGTGTTCTGCGATATCCAGAACGAAAATTTTTTCAGTCTGCTGGAGGAATGGGAAACCCGCGAACAATTGGAGCAGCATATACGCTCTTCTCTCTTCGGGGTCCTGCTGGGAACAAAGAGTTTGTTGTCCGAACCCCCGGAAATCCGGATTTACACGGTGGCCCGGTCCGAGGGGATGGAAGCGGTTCGTGCCGCACGTGAGACAATCAAATCTTCACTTTGAGAAACCATATAACCAGGATATTTCAAGGAGGTATTTGAAATGAAACCAGAAACACAGGGAAAAATCAAGTATGGCATCTGGGGGCTTATTTGTGGAGCGGTCTTAACCATGATTATTGGTTTTGCCTGGGGCGGCTGGTCCACCCTGGGAACGAGCAATGAAATGGCAGATGAAGCGGTTGTGGCCTCCCAGGCCGCGATCTGCGTGGCTCGGTTCATGAAAGAACCGGATCATGAATCCCTGCTCAAGGAATTAGGCGAGACCAGTACCTGGAAGCGGGATGATTTCATCAAAAAAGGAGGCTGGGACAAGATGCCGGGTCAGGAAAAGGCGAATTACGGCGTGGCTGATGCCTGCGCCAGCGGACTGATGGAGTTGCTTTCGGATAAGTAAGTGATCAGTTCTACTTGACCTGCCTGAGCAGTCCCGAACGCCAAAGCCGGGCAAAGGTGCTCAAGCGGCTCAATCAAGACATCGCCAGGTGCAGACTTGCCCAGACCAGAACCAAGGCCGTGCCTGGCGAAGGGCCGCTTTATCCTCGGATCATAATGGTGAGTGAGGCGCCTGGGGAGCAGGAGGATCTGCAGGGGGCGGCCTTTCATTCATTCGCCGGCAGCTGATCCGCCGCTGTTCGATGTTTTTGCAGAACTCGGCTCAAGCTCCATGACGACAACCGGTCCAAGTTCCTGGAACTGCTTTTTCAGTTCATCTTTTTGGCCAACGCCCAGTGTGGTCAGCCGTTTCGGCTGCAGGTATTTCCGGGACGCCCGGAGTACGTCCTCGGTGCTCACCTGCCGGATGGCCTCGGTGAGCTTATGAAAGCTGTCCGGAGCCATGTCCCGATAGGCATAGTGCATGCGGCGTTCGAGGATCTCTTCCGGGCGATCGTATCGAAAGACCAGGGAGTTGAAGAACTGGTCCTTGGCCTGGTCAAGCTCCTCCCGGGTCACGCCCTCCTGAAGTCGTTCCAGCTCATGCCTGACGGCGGCAACGGCCTCGGCCGAGGTCGAGGTGCCGGTCTGCAGCCCCACGAAGAACATGCCGGGATAGAAGTAATGGCAGTCGTAACGGCCGAATACGGAATAGGCCAGCCCCATTTCCGTACGCACCCGTTGGAACATTCGTCCGGAGAATCCCCCGCTCAGAATGGTGTTCATGACCTGGAGGGCCGCGTAATCCGGATTCTGGCGACGACCGCCCAAATGCCCCATGAGGATGAAGCTCTGATTGACATCTGATTTGGGGGCCACGTGAAACGATCGTTCCGGTTCGACCTCCACCGGGGGCAGACTGATCCGGCGGTCGGATGCGCGGGGGAAGACAGCAAATTCCGATTCCAGCAGGGAGCGGATGGCCGAGGGATTTACGTCGCCTACGATCCCCACCAGGAGGTTGCCCCCCTGAAAGGCCTGCTCGTGAAAATCCAAAAGATCAGACCGGTTCACGGCAGCCACTGTTTCGTACTCGGGTACCCGGGCGTAAACGGCATCGCCACCGTAGATCAGTTTTCGAAAAACCCGGAAGGCGATTTCCTTCTGAGAATCGTTGCGTCTTGATATTTCCGTGTTGAGCTGTTGTTTGGCCAGGGTGATCTTGTCTTCAGGAAAGGCGGGCTGGTATAAAAGCTCGACAAAGACCGGCAGGAGCTTTTGAAAGTCCTCACTCAGGACATTCATGGAGGCCGATCCCGAGATGAATCCGAAATCGGTTTCCATGACCGCCGCCTTGTCGGCCAGGAGACGGTTGAGGATGTCTGGAGGATGCTTTTCGGTGCCTCCGCTCCGCATGGTTTCGGCGCAGATTCTGGCCAGTCCTTCCTTGCCCTCGGGCACGAGCCATTCCCCGGCCCTGATCGAAACAGAAACCTCGACCAGAGGGAGTTCGTGATCTTCCACCAGGAAAAAGCGGACCCCGTTGTCCAGGCGGAAGGTCAAAACATCGGGTTCAGGCCAGGTGACCTGGCGGTCAAATTGCAGTTCGCTGTAGTGCTTCGGGCCGGCCGGACTCGGAGCGGCGGAGACCAGGCCGAGCAGGAGCGCGATCAGCAGAATAAACGCCGACAGGTTGTTGCGTGCAGTCATGACGAATTTCCTCCCTGTTGGGTCTGATGGAGCATTCGGCCGACGGTTCGGTTCTCCGGCAGGAGATATTCGGTCGCCACCAGCTGGATTGTTTCCGGATCGATGCCGTCCAGTCGGTCCAGATAGTCGAAGACCCGGCGCCAGCCACCTTCCTGGGCTTCGGCTCGGGCCAGACGTCTGGCCAGTCCGAGGTTGGATTTCAAGCCCCGGACCAGATCGGCCCGCAACCGGTTTTTGGCTCGATCCAGTTCCTCCAGGGTCACACCCTGGGATTTGATCTGTTCGAGCTCCTGATGCAGGGCCGCACTGAGTTCGTCAAGGTCTACCCCTTTTCGGGGGATGGCGTAGACGAGAAACAGGGCGGGGTACTGATCACCAGGGAAGCCATTGAAGGCCTGAACCTGTTGGGCCAGGCCCTGTTCCTCTACCAGTGAGCGGTAGAGTCGGGAGACGCGGCCTCGGGAGAGGATGTCGCTCAAGAGATCCAGAGCGGGGGTATGGGGGTGGGCCTGGTCCACTGTATGGTAGGCCTCGAGATACATGGGTTGGTTGGGACCGAGGTGTGCGAACTCACGCTCCCCGCGCTGGGGTGGTTCCCGGGTTATGATTTTGGGGACGAGCTCGTCCGATTTCATGGGACCGAAATAGGTCCGGGCCAGTTCCTTGATACGTTCCGGGTCCACATCTCCGGCCACAGCCACGGTCAGGTTTTCGGGCCGGTAATGCTGTTGATAGAAGCGACGGAGGTCCTCCCGGGTGGTGGAGATGATGTCTGTGCTCCAGCCGATGGTTGGAGCCCGGTAAGGGTGGGCGAGATAGGCCAGGGCCAGGAGTTCTTCGATCATGCGGCCGGTGGGGTTGGAGTCGACACGCATCCGCCGTTCCTCAAGGACCACCTGCTTTTCGGTGTAAAATTCTCTGAAAACAGGACGCAGGAGCCGGTCCGACTCCAGGCTGAACCACAGCTCGACCCGATTGGCAGGCAGGCTGCAGAAATACATGGTGTAGTCTTTGGCCGTGGCGGCATTGAGATCGGTACCGCCATGCCGTTCGATGACCTTGGGGAAGGCGTTTGGAACAACGTATTGCTGGGCCTCGTCCCGGAGCTTTTCGAAGCGCTCCTTGAACTTGCTCAGCTGTGCCTCTTCCGCTCCCCCGAGGTACTTGGCTTCCAGCCAGCGGATGTAGGCGGCGTCCACACGCTCGAGAATTTTTTGCTCCTGTTCCCAATTGCTGGTTCCGATACCCGGGGTCCCTTTGAAGGCCAGGTGCTCGAAGAGGTGGGCGATGCCGGTATGACCGCGTGGTTCGTCCACACTGCCGACGTCGACAAAGGTCACGAAGCTGGCGACCGGGGCCTGGTGTCGTTCGATCACCAGAAAACGCAGGCCGTTTTTTAGGGTGAAGGCGCTCACTTTGTCTTCGAAGATTTCCAGATAGCTGCGGGCCTGGGCGAGATGCCCGGAACCCAGCAGGAACGCCAGTCCGATACAGAACAGGTATTTTCGCATGGCATCCTCACAGGTATTGGGTGTTTCCTGAAAAAATGCATCCATTAGCTTTATTCCCGGCTTCTGAATGCATCCCGATGTTTTGAAAGGCCTGCGCTTTCAGCATTCGCGAAAAGTATCCATCAGAAAAAGATCCCTGACAAGGGGGAAAAATGGGGGAGGGCTTACAGGCTTTTCGAAAATCGGGGGCTGATCTTCTGCTTGCGTGGCTGCCTGTACGCCGCGCACAAGGTGTCCGAGTTGACCTTTGCCCCATATTGGCCCTATATTGGAAAGACGTTGTGGGCATACATCCACGACCGACCGAATGTTTCTTGCTCGAGGAGGTGCTATGAGCATTGCTTCGGCCGCTTCAGGCGTATCTGGTTCCGAAAAACCAAACTCATCCGATCACAATTATTTCCCCATCTCTCCAGACACGCTCAACCCGAGCGTTCTGACCGATTTCCGGGTCTATCTCAAACGCGGCAAACACTACGTGCTGTATACCAAAGAACGGGAGCATTTTTCAGAAGGTTTGAAGAAGCGCTTGATGGATAATGGCATCCAGACCGTCTATATCCCGTTTGACCAGCAGGCTCTGTATGAAGATTATGTTGTTGAGAATTTTGAATGGATACTCAATGACCCCTCGATCCCCCTGGATGTCCGCTCCAAGGTTTTTCTGGACACCACCAGCAAGCAGGTCTATTCCATCTTTGCCAAAAAACTGCCTGCGCTGGATGATTCGACTTTGGAGGGCGTCCAGCACGTGGTGGGCTCCAGCCTTTCCTTTCTATCCACGCCCGGGGCCATGAAGAGTATCGGACAGTTTGTCTCCCATGACTATGAGACCTTTACCCACAGTGTCCACGTCTTCACCTACACCATGATGCTCATGCAGATGCTGGCCGAAGACTGGGAAGAGGCGGCGCTCATAGATGTCGGGGTCGGGGCCTTGCTCCATGATATCGGGAAGCTTCGTATCGCTGCTTCCATTTTGAACAAGCCCGGGAAATTGAATCCTGAGGAATGGGAAAAGGTCAAACTGCACCCGGTGCACGGCATGCGTATGTGCACCAAGGTTACCATGCCCCAAATGAGTTTGAACTGCATCCTTTTTCATCATGAAAAATTCGATGGCAGCGGCTATCCCACAGGAATGAAAGACGAGGAGATCCCCCTGCCGGTTCGGATCATCACCTGCTGCGACGTGTATGACGCTATTACCTCAAAGCGGGCCTATGCCGAGGCTGAAGATCCCTTCAGTGCGTTGAAGATCATGAGCAACCAGATGAAAGGGGCTTTTGATCTCGATGTGTTCAAGGCTTTTATTGAGGTCCTTGGCAAAAACAAGTAGTGTTTGGACGGAACCGCACCCATCTGCTTCGTCACGGCAAAATTTTGAATTCCTCATGTATGCAAATACACTGCGGCTTCAAAATTTTTTGTTCCTCGCATCCGGGCACGCTTTCGTCCAAACACGGGAGACGGAAACGCACCCATCTTCAGAACATGAGCTGTCCCGCCTGAATCAGAAAATACTCCCCGAGTCCGATCATGGCAAGCCCCAGGCCTTTCTTGACCCAGTTCATCCACTTGCCGGGTTTCGGCAGGGTGAGGAGAAGGCCGGAAAAGGTCCCCGCCACAATGAGCAGCAGGCCAAGTCCCATGGAGAAGACAAAGAGCAGGACCCCTCCGGTGACCACGTTCTGCTGGGTGGCCACATAGGTCAGCACCACTCCCAGGACCGGAGCGGTGCAGGGCGAGGCCACCAGACCCGAGGCTGCACCCAGGAGAACCGCTCCCAAGAGGCCTTTCTTGGATTCCCCGCTGCCGCTTTGCATGGAAAGCATGGGTAGGGGGATGACCTCTAAAATATTCAGACCGAAAAGGATCATGATATTGGCCACGATGAACAAGGCCCAGGGATTGGTGCTGATCTGGCCGAAAAAAGCGCCGGTGAGGGCCGCGAGCATGCCCAGGCCGGAGTAGACCAGGGCCATGCCCAGGACATAGGCCAGTGAGAGACTGAAGGCCTTGAACCGCGTCTTTTCGCCGACCGTTCTGGAACCTACAAAGGAGGCCACCACCGGCAGGAGGGGATAGATACAGGGTGACAGACTGGCCAGGATGCCGCCTAAAAAGCAGAGTCCCATGGAAACGATGATTGAGGAATCCAAAGCGGCCTGCAGGCTCGTGCTCAGATCAAGCATGGTGTCTTCCTTGTTCTCGTGATTTTATTCTTCTTCGATACAGATTTCAATATGTTTGATGGCCTTCAAGGTTCGATAGGTGACATAGATCATGATCAGGGTGAGCAGGGTGATCAGGCAGTAGGATGCCATCCTGAAAAACAGGAAGCCGGTTTTGTGAAGCATAAGCATGGTGGCAACGGTAAAGGCGACAGTGGGAAAGGTATAGGCCCACCAGGAAATATAGAATTGAATTTTTGAATAGAGGCCGGCCTGGGAGAAGACGATGATGAACAGGAAAAAAGCAGTATAATACAAGACCCTGGCAAAGGGATCAATGGCCCCGGTTAAATTGACATAGGCGATAAAGGCGATGGCCGGTGGGGCAAAGAGAATAAAAAACGTCGGGAGGAGCTTGTTCGGGAGGGGATTGTGAAAAATAATCCGGTTGAAAACAATGGTGAACAGGGTGATCCACATCACAATTCCGATACTGAAAAAGAACCAGGATATTTCGATGAAGCCGTGCTGTGATCCGGCAATCGGCACCAGGACATTGCCGACAATGGGGATGAACCAGGCCGGATTGAGATGATGGATCTCAAATTTGGTGTGCCGGATCCAGATATACATGATGACCACGGAAAAGAAGAGCTGAAGCAGAGCGCCGGTTATCCAGAAATATTTTGAGAGCTGCATGTTTAAGGGAAGGTAGATGATGCCCAGAATAAGAAACAGTTTGGCCAGGATGGGATAG
Source organism: Desulfohalobiaceae bacterium S24 (assembly GCA_011389765.1). Classification (GTDB taxonomy): domain Bacteria; phylum Desulfobacterota; class Desulfovibrionia; order Desulfovibrionales; family Desulfothermaceae; genus JAABTT01. The sequence goes on from JAABTT010000002.1 coordinate 37,622, forward strand.
AAATTGATCTTGATGGGATGGTTGAATTCATTCCGGACTTCTTGCGGATACTTGATGCATTTTAGCAGGTAGATCAGGATGAAAACCGCAAAGAGGAACAAGGTGAAATATAAAAAGGGGCTATAGATGGAAACAGGGAAATGCAGGGCATGCTCTGCTTTCTGCAGGGCCAGGCTGTAGCCCATGAGGCCAAGCAGGACGGCCAGAAAATTGACCGGAAAATTTTTGAGTCTGTTCTGTTCTGGGCTGGGCATGGTTCAACCTCCGGGCTCGGCTTCACGTATCAGCTTTGCCTCCGGCAACGTTGATAATTTTATTCCGTTTGTGGAGTCAAGGTAACGTTACACCGTTCATCACTGTAATATTTGCACTGCAGTATTCTTGCAAGCGCTGAAGGCCTTTGATATCATAAAACCAGAATGAGGTCCAAGTTTTTTGCATTCAGCCGGATTTCCAGGCCTGCGGCCGTAAGTATGAATCAACATGCAAGGAGATGAACATGGCTATTCAGATCTTGATCAAAAGGAAATTTGTTCCGGAAAAGGCTCAGGCCATTGCCCCCCTCATGATTCGTTTGCGCTCAATGGCGTCGACACGGACGGGGTATCTGTCCAGCCGTTCTTTGAGATGTCTGGAACCGTGTGAAGACAATGAATATCTGATCATCAGCACCTGGCAGTCTGTTGATTCCTGGAAAAACTGGCTGCAGAGTCCGGAGCGGAAAGCCGTCCAGGAGGAAATCGACAAGGTGTCGGGTGAAAAAACCGAGTACTGGATTTATGAGGAGTTGGTGGGGGGGATTGATTCCTTGATCTCCGGATGAAAATAAAATCCTCCTTGGAGTTTTGCTCTGGGCAGGGTCTCGCCTCTTTACAGACCGTTTTCAGGTATTATTATCCAGGAAATACATGAGTCATTCCCGAGGCGAAGGCGGCCGATAACGGCTTGTTAGCAGTTGCAGACTGCTGTAAAGTTTGTGCCCTTTGACTGCCTGAACTGGAAAGAGCGGCTGGAGGAGCGCAGCAAGAGTAACGGTAACGTTTAAAGAAGTGTTCAGTCGGGGCCGGGGTTTTTCCAGTCGAAGGCGGGTGATAGGGGCCGGTGAGCGAAAACAGCGGCTTTTTCTGGATTGGCATGATTCCTGCTAGAAGTCTTCAGCTTTTTTTCAAGCGATCATGCAAGCCGGCTGAGAATCACATGTGTCCATACATCCCCAATCGGATCAGGTGAAGGCAAACTTCGCCGGATGCGCCTATACGAACCCGAAAGGAGAGAATCTATGATAATGTATGAATTTATTTGCAAAAAATGCCGGGAAGTGTTTGAGGAACTGCTCCGGGATGATTCGGATGCTATCAGCTGTCCGCAGTGCGGCAGTCCTGATGTGGAGCGAGTGCTCTCCGCGGTCAAGAGTAAATCCGATGGCCAGGGCGGTGGACTGGGGGCCGGTTCAAACTGTGCGCCCTCCTCTGGTTTTTCCTGAGCGGCCTGAGGCGTTCCAGGTCTTGGAACAGAGCAGGCTCGAGCAGCACTAGAAATTTTTTCAAGTGTCTTCCCTGTGAACAGAAAAACTGGAGTGATGTCATGAAAGACTCGTACGATCTCGTGATCATCGGTGGCGGTCCGGCCGGCCTCACCGCTGCCATATATGCAGGCCGGGCACGGATGGATGCCCTGCTCATCGAAATGATTTCCCCGGGCGGACAGATGCTCACCACGGACTGGATCGAGAATTATCCAGGGTTTCCCGAGGGCATCAGCGGCGGGGAACTGGTCATGAAGATGAACGAGCAGATGGAACGCTTCGGCGTTGATGTGGAATCAGCCGAAGTGACGACCGTGGATTTTTCTGAAACCTCGCACCGGATCACCCTTGAGGACCGGAGCATCTCCTGTCGAACCATGATCATCGCCACAGGCGCCTCGCCGAATAAGCTCAAGGTGCCCGGCGAGGACACTTTTTATGGAAAAGGCGTGTCAACCTGTGCTACCTGTGATGCCGCCTTTTACCGGGATAAAGTAGTGGCGGCCGTCGGGGGCGGGGATACTGCTGTGCAGGAAGCCCTTTTCCTGACGAAATTTGTGGAAAAGGTCTATCTCATCCACAGGAGAGACGAGCTTCGGGCCACCAAGATCCTGCAGGAACGGGCCCTGGCCAACGACAAGATCGAGCTTGTCTGGGACAGTGTGCTTACGGAGATCGGAGGGAGCGGCATGACCGTGGAGCAGGTGACGGTCAAGAACGTCAAAACCGGAGCGACCCGGAGTCTGGCTGTGGACGGCTGCTTTGTCTGGGTGGGGACCAAACCGAATGCCCGATTCCTCAATAACAGCCTGAAGACGGATGACTGGGGATTTATCTGGACGGATCAGCACATGCAGACCTCGGTCCCCGGGGTGTATGCCGTGGGAGATGTGCGAACCACGCCGTTGCGCCAGGTTGTGACGGCTGTCGGAGACGCGGCCATCGCCGTGCACGCGGCTGAGGAGTATCTCCAGTCCGAAACCTGAAGCAGGTTTCGGTCATTGGGCTTTTGGACGTCAGTCTGCCTGATTCAAAAGTACACAGGGAAATACAGCATCATTTTTACATGAAGCTCGTTGAAAATAGACCTCAATGAACCGGCTTGGCCGGTTCATTGAGGTGGGAAATGCATGCGCTGGACAAAGAGATCCATGAAATCGGCACGCTCGGCTATGGATACATGGGTCACAGCCTGCATCTTTTCTTCCAAAAACCGCCGGTAGGACGTGTCCACCAGCAGCCAGGCACATCCGCTTCGGCTCGTATTGCCGGCAAAAATAACTTTTCCTTTGCTGCCCTGGGGGAGCATCCCAATGGCTTCCAGGTTTTCCGGATTGAGTGAAAACCCAAAGCCCCCGGCAATGACGATGCGATCCAGTTCACTCGATTCGCTTCCGGCTTCCTGCAGAATGCCTTCCATGGCTGCCCTGACAGCGGCTTTGGCCAGCTGCACCTGCCTGACATCCCGCTGGGTTAGATAGACCCCTTCCTCCAGTCGGAAAGCCGCTTGATCGTAGAGAAATGCAACGCGCTCCCGGATGGCTTCCGGAAGTTGGTCCGTTTCTTCCGGATGGAGCATGCGGCCGCTCACATCAAGCACCCCCAGCCGGAGGAGAACTGCAATCAAATCCATGAGACCGCTGCCGCAAATGCCTTTGATGGGAGCGTTCCCGACGGTTTCCAGCCTGATATTCCTGCCGTCGGTGCTCACGGTTTCAACAGCCCCGAAGGAAGCCCGCATGCCGCTGGAGAGCCCGGCCCCTTCAAAGGCCGGTCCTGCAGCTGTGGAGGTCATGAGCCGCCTGCCCCTCAGGTTCAAGCCCATCTCGCCGTTGGTGCCGATGTCCATGAAGAGCAGGGCCTGCTGATCATCGAAAAAACCTTCGCTCATCAAGAGACCGGCGCTGATATCCGTGCCCACAAAGGCATGGACAATGGGCGGCACATAGACCCGGGCCACCGGGTTGATCCTCAGGCCGAAACGGGAGGCCGGATAACTCGAGGCGCCTTGAATTCCCACGGTGAAGGGCACCCGGCCCAGGGGGGCCGGATCGATTTCCGCAGCGATCTGAAGCATGGTGGTGTTGCCTCCCACCACGACATCCAGAATTTCCATGGCATCAGATTGGGAATCTATGCAGACCTGATCGATCAGTTCATTCAACCCGCTTCTGACAATACCGGCCAGGGCGGCCAGACCCTCGTGCGTGGAGGCGTGCTGGATGCGGGTCATGATGTCGTGTCCGAATTTGACCTGCGGGTTCAAACTGGACGAGGTGGCCAGCTCTTCTCCTGACTGCAGGGAAAGGAGGGAGACCACCATGCTTGTGGTGCCCAGGTCGATGGCCAGGCCTTTGGGCGTAAAGCCTTCTTTCCACGCGTCAATGGGCAGGATTGTGTCCTGGTCCTGATAGGAAAACCAGTATTTCCCCTTGGCTTTCCGCAGACTAACCGCCGGGACCACCCGGGACCAGGACAGACGCTCTCCTTCCAGAATGCGCTGGGCCTGCCGGAGGCGCTTGGCATCCAGGCTGAAGTCCACGGGCAGCTCGATGCGCAGATCGTGCTCCGGAGTAAGCAGGCAGGCTAGGCGAAGCCCATTGGCTGCTTGTTCCGGCGTGATATTCTGGTGCTCGGTTTCCGGCACATCCTGTCCATTTTTGACCCAGACCCCGCATTTCCCGCAGATCCCCTTTCCGTTGCAGGGACTTTCGATAAAAATGCCTTCCCGCTGCAGAATGTCCCGGACTGTCTCAGCTTTTTCGAATGGGATGGTTATATCCAGAGGATCGACAAAGAGTTTCGGCATATGACCTCTCTCGATTCAGCTTTGCCTCTGGCAAAGCTGAATCATATATACTTGTTTATGCAAAATTTGGACCTCTGCGCTGGGCGGTCTGCCCAGAGGGCAGCGGACAGTATGGAATCATTTCTCCCGTGTCTCCGGGCATCTTTCCATGCAGGCATGTGAGTGTGTTCAAGGGCTAAAAGCTTTTCACACGTCTTGTTCCGGGGACCACCCCGAAAAGCAGACTCGATTGCGACCGGTTTGTTCGGCCCGGTAGAGGGCTGTATCGGCAGCCTTGATCAGAGTTTCCATTGTATGGGAGGCTTCAAGTACAGCGAGCCCCATAGAGAGTTTGAAGGATATACGCGCAGGTGCTCGGCTCTCCAGCGGCGATCAGGGTTTCCCATTCTGCGAGGGACTGCACGGGACAGGACTTGATCAAGCCGTAGACGTGTTCAACGTCAACGCCCTGGAGCACATCAATCTTGCGCAGGTCCTCGAGATCGAGGCCATGCTGTGCATAACAGTCTTCGCTCATAGCCTTTTCCCTCTTTTCCTCCGAGTTGGGCGTTACGCAAAATGCGAACCTGAACAGTGGTAACGTTCCGACAACGCGTTCTCAAACAGTCATTCGGATCCTCCCAAAAGCGCTGCTCAAGGTTTAGCCGGGGTTCGCGGCCATCGTCAATATCTTTTTTTCAATGGCACGGAAAATGCTACAAAGTCTCCAGCAAATAGTAGGACATGATTTATACAAGGAGGATCTGCTATGGAAAATGTAAGCGCCGGCAAGACACTGGATGAAATCGCAGGTCAAGGGGTGAGTCTCGTTGATTTCGGCGCCCCCTGGTGCGGTCCGTGCAAGGTTCAGGGACCGGTGATACACAAGCTTGCTGAAAAATTTCAGGGCCTGGCGTCGGTCAAAGAGGTGGATATTGATCAAAACCGCGATTTGGCCATGAGTCTCGGCATTCAAAGTGTTCCGACCCTGATACTTTTTAAGGACGGTCAAGAGGTGCAGCGGCTCATTGGACTGCATAATGAAGCAAAATTGACTCAAGTTATCAATGGGGCTTTGCCGGAAGAAAACACAGGAGGAGCAGAAAATGGGCGAACATGACTTTTCAGATCTGGCCAACGAGAATTTCCCCAGACATACCGGCGGGTCCATTGTCCTGGACGGGATCGGCTATGTGGAGCAATACATGGCGGAGCAGCCGGAGACGTTCCTTACGGCGTTTAACCTGTTGAGGCCTGTTTTTCAGCGTATAGATGACGATAGTGGTGTCGAGCAGATATTTCAGCCGAATTGGGATATGTCAAGTGGATATACGTAAGCTGTTCAAAATATCCAATGCAATCCTCAAAGGGTACAGCGAAAGTCCTCATATGAAACTTCAGGGGAAACTCAATGAGATTGCTTCGGCGAAGACGCCTCGCAATGACGGGTGAAGTCGACAGTCTGGTGGGGAAGTACGGTTTTTTTTTCATCAAACCAGCAATTAAAAGTTTGAAAACGTGTGTAAAAGCAAGGTTTTGTGTTTTTTTTGATTTTAAATAGTTATGTACCAGCTTTGCCAGAGGCAAAGCTGGTACACGGATCCTTGTCTTTTGGTTCGATTCACGATAGAAATCAGGTGACCATGTGCCGAAATCCTTTTTTTTATGCCATTTTTTTGCCTTTTTTTGGGGTTCTCCTGAGCAGCTGCGCCCCCAAGCCCCCGCATCCGATGCAGGCGCCGGAAGCGGCAACAGCCGTGATCGAAGAGAGCGGGGCCACCTTCCGGGCCGGGGAAATCGTTGACACCCAGGCCGGGGAGAGCATTGCCTTTGCTGAGCTTATCCAACGGCTCCGGGATCAAAATCTGGTTTTTGTGGGTGAGATTCACAATAATGCCGAGCACCACCTCCTGCAGGTCCAGATTCTGCAGCGTCTTCTGGAGGATCGCCCGGAGACCGCCGTGGGCATCGAGTATTTGCCCCAGACGGTTCAGCCGGTTGTTGACCATTTCATGAGTGAAACAATCGATGAAATACAATTTTTCTACCAGGCTGACTGGTCGAAAAATTGGGGGTTTGACTTCCACCTCTACCGTCCCCTTTTCCATGTGATCAGACGGCAGGCGGCAGGGCTGCCGGCCCTGAACGCCCCCAATGCCGTGATCAAGACCGTAGCCCGAAAGGGTCTCCAGGGATTGACTCCAGAGCAGCGGAATCAGATAGCCGACGCCATTTCTTTGGACAACGCCGAGCATCGGGCGGTCCTGCAGGAGGTTTTCAAGACCCACGCGCATTCACGGCTGCCGGATTTTGAGTTTTTCTATCAGGCGCAGTGCGCACGGGACGCAACCATGGCCGAGAACATCGCGGCTGACCGGAAGGCACACGGCAGGAGGATGGTGGTCTTCTGCGGAAACGGGCATCTCGACAAGCGATTCGCCGTACCTGCCCGGGTTCAGAGCCGGATCCCGATCGATTCGGCTGTCCTGCTACTCAAGCCGTTGCAGGGCTCCTTACGCCTGGACCCGGACGAGGCGGATTTTGTCTGGCTGACCGGGGGCTGATATGGGATTTACGATTTAGGATTGAAGATTGCAGATTGAAGATTGAAGATTGTATACTGATCCAATTTTGGTTTTTGAAACAAAGACTGATTGTCCTTTGATTTCAACGATAGAATCCTGAAAAGGGTAACTTGGAGCAGTATAGATTGCTTAATATAAAAAAATCAAGAAATTCCCAAGGCTCTATACTTTTGGACTTTGGCGAGCGATTCAAAGCATTCATGATGGTGAAGATCGTTCAACACATACTGGCTTCTCTGCTGCTTTTTTTGCTGCTTCCGGGACCTCAAGCCTCCGGCGCTGCAGATAGTGCTGCCGGCAGTGAGGCGGACAGCCAGGTCGAGGTTTTGAATCTGACGGCGGAAGAGCGGGCTTTTTTGAAAAAGCACCCGGTGTTCCGGGTGGGCAATGAGGACGACTGGCCTCCTTTTGATTTCAGCGAGCACGGCAAACCCAAAGGCTACGCTATAGAGCATCTCGAACTCCTGGGGCAGCATCTGGGGATTTCCTTTGAATATGTCAACGGCTATACCTGGTCGGAGTTGCTCGAACTCTTCAAGGAAAAGAGGATCGATATCCTGCCCTCGCTGTGGATCTCTGAGGCCCGCAAGCAGTATATGCTCTTTACAGAGCCCTTTCTCGAACTGCCCTATGTCCTGGTCACTCGGAAGACCAACACCGCAGTGCACTCCTTCCAGGACCTCCAGGACAAGATCATTGCCGTACCCAAAGGCTATAAGCAGGAGGAAGTGCTTCGGGAGCACTACCCGGAGATCCAGCTCCATGTAGTGCAAAATCCACTGGAAGGCTTGAAGGCGGTCAGTTTTGGGCGGGCGGACGCCTTGATCGGCTATCGGGGGGTGGTGAACCATGTGATTGCCTCCAATTTTTTGAGCGATCTGAAGGTCCTGGGTGAAGCAGGCGTTCCGGAGCTCGGTCCCCAGGGCCTGTACATCGCCGTGCGCCCGGAACTGCCTCTCCTGCGCAGCATTTTGCAAAAGGCGATGCAGCATATTGAAGAGCGTAAAAAGGTTCAATTGGCCCAAAAATGGATCAACCTGGACCAGTCCGGATACCCGGCTTTGAACAGGCAGGAGCGACTGTTTCTGGAGCAGAACCCTGTACTTCGGGTGGACAATCTTCAGGATTGGCCGCCCTTTAATTTTCATGAAAACGGCCGGGCCAAAGGATTCTGCATCGATTATACTGAATTGCTTGCCGAAAAGCTCAATCTGGAGATTGAGTATGTTTCCGGACCTGCCTGGTCGGATTTTTTGCAGATGATCCAGACAGGAGAAATTGATCTGCTCAGCGATGTGGTTAAAACCAAGCAGCGGGATGCCTTTATTGATTTTACCAGACCCTATCTCACTATTTTTTCGGGTATTGTGATCAAGCGGGGCAGTGAGCGCTATGCTTCCCTTGAAGACCTGGCCGGCAAGACTGTGGCGGTCCCGGAGAAGTTCTATTATCAGGAAATCCTTGACGAATATTATCCCGAGATCACTGTTGCGCTTCAAGGCTCGATACTGGACTGTTTACAAGCGGTTTCTTCTGGAAAAGTCGATGCCGCGCTCTCTGAAAAACCGGTCTTTGATTATCTGATCAGAAAGCATTTTCTCACGGATCTCTCCAGCATTCCCATTATGGACAATATCCATTTTGGGAGCACCCCGGTTGCCCTGGGCGTGAGCAAAGAAAAAACAATTCTGCGGGATATCCTGCAAAAGACCATGGATGTAGTCTCTGAGGAAGAAGTGGACCGCTTGCGTCAGCGCTGGCTCAATCCAGAGGATGTCCAAAGGCAGCGGGACCGGGTGAATCTTTCCCCGGCTCAGCGGGAATTCTTCGCCGGGCGCCGGCAGATCACAATGTGTGTCAAACCCGACCGGATGCCTTTGGAAGGCATCACGAAAGGGGGACGGTATGAAGGAATCGCCGCAGACATGATGCAAATTCTTGAAGCAAAGATCGGCGTTCCTTTTCAATGGGTCGAAAGTAAAGGCTGGGAAGAGGACAGGCAATTACTGGAGCAGGGAAAGTGCGACATCGTCTCCTGCGTTCAAAAAACGCCGGAAAAAAGTCGATATCTCACCTTTTCAAAGTCTTATATCGATGCGGTGAACGTGATGGTCACCAGGAGCGAGGAGCCCTATATCTCCAGCCTGGACGCCCTGGCCGGCAAGAAAGTGGGCATTGAGGGGAGCAACTCTCTCAGAGAATATATCGAAAAGAGTTACCCTAATTTAACTATTGCAGCTGTTGACGATTTGAGCGCAGGCCTCAATTCAGTCTCTGAGGGGAAACTTGACGCGTTTCTGGGCGGCCTCCAGGCCGTGAGCTACAAAATACATGAACTTGGACTGTATGAGCTGAAGATCGCCGGACAAACGCCGTACAAGGGTTTTTTTCGGGTTGGCGTCGTCAAAAATGAACCGGAACTGGCCGGGGCCATCAACACGGCCCTGGACTCCATCTCTGCTGAAAAACGCAGCAGCATCACCCAAAAATGGCTGTCCATCAAATATGAACACGGCTTCAATTACGATCTCTTCTGGAAGATCCTGGCCGGTGGTCTGATGATTCTTCTGGGGGTGCTGTACTGGAACCGAAAGCTCTCCATGCTGAACCGGGAAATCGTGGATGCCCATGCCGAACTCGAAGCCAAGAGCAAGGAGCTGGAACGCCTGTCCATTACCGATCCGCTCACCGGGATTTACAATCGCTTGAAGCTGGAGGATGTGCTCAGTCACGAATGCCGCCGGGCCTCTCGGTATAAGCACCATGTCTGCGTGATCATGCTGGATGTGGACCATTTTAAATCCATCAACGACAATCACGGACATCAGGCCGGGGATTGGGTTCTGTCGGAACTCGCAGGGCTCATCGCTGACAATACGCGGGAAATCGACACTGTGGGCAGGTGGGGCGGGGAGGAGTTTCTGATCATTTGTCCGGAAACCGAGCGGGACGGAGCTGTTTTGCTCGCGGAAAAGCTTCGCAAAGAGCTGGCCGGGCATAATTTTGAGGGGATTGGCCAATGCACGGCCAGTTTCGGCGTGGCCCAGTATCAACAAGGACAGCGCTCCGTGGATGTGACCGGCCGGGCTGATCAGGCCCTGTACGCGGCCAAGGCCAAAGGCCGGAATCGGGTGGAAACAGAGATAGAGAATTAGGTTCAGAAAGCAGAATGAACATCGAACATCGAACGTCCAATGATGAATGATGAATCAAAGAAAAGACATGTTCATATTCCCGAATCGGCCTCTTCTCGCAACCGCTTGGTATTACATTTATTTTTCTTTTTTTCTTCATTCAAAGTCAGGACGAATGGAGTCATAGTTCCAAACATTGAACAACGCTCGTCATTGCGAGCGAAGCGAAGCAATCTTTCAGAAAAGCCTCTTGTCAGCCCTGCCGCTGGCCGAAGACGTCCAGTTTGATAAAAAAAGAAACGAGTCACCTCCTCCGTCATTCCGGCGCAGGCCGGAATCCAGACTGAAAAAGCTGGACCCCGGCCTACGCCGGGGTGACGGAGAAAGAAAAAAGAAGTTTCATACGAGCCCTGCCGTGCTTTCTTTTTGGGTTGACTTCCTGAGGCTCGAATTTATAATAAAATACTATGCATTAATCCAGACCAGGAGGAAAGAAACATGGAAGAACAGACTTTGAGCATTCCGAATATATCCTGCGGCCATTGCGTCCAGGCCATCAAGAACGAACTCTTGGAACTGCCGGGCGTCCAGTCAGCTGAGGGAGATCCGGAAACCAAAACCATAACGGTGGAGTGGGAAGCTCCGGCCGGCCTGGAGCAGATCCGCTCCAAGCTGCAGGAAATCAATTATCCGGCCGAATCGTCCTGATTTCGTATTGCAGTCGGAGTTGGGTGCTCATCCGCGTCCGATTAAACTTTGCTTATCTTTAATTTCAAAGTATTGACGGGAGACTCCCCGGGGCTGAACGTGCCTTAAAAAGTGTTCACTATGAAAGACAACAAGCAGCAAACTCAAACGATTCAAGGACAAAGGGCAATCCTGCCGGTTACCGGCATGACCTGCGCCAACTGTGCAGCAACCATTGAAAGAGTCCTCAAGAAAGTGGAAGGCATTCTGGAGGTTCAGGTGAATTTTGCCTCGGAACAGGCTTCCGTGGTTTTTGATCCGAAGAAGCTCTCCATTCGGGATATCGTCAACGCGATCCGCAAGAGCGGGTACAATGTCGCCACGGCCAGAATCGAGCTGCCCATCACCGGCATGACCTGCGCCAACTGTGCAGCAACCATTGAAAGAAATCTGAATACCAAGACTCCCGGGGTCATTCAGGCCGGGGTGAATTTCGCCACGGAACACCTGTCCGCAGAATACATCCCTGGAGTGATTTCCCCGGAGGACATCGCTGCGGCGGTGGAAAAAGCCGGATTCAAGGCTGTCCTGCCCCAGACCGGCGGGGATCAGGACAGGGATGTTGAACAGGAGGCCAGGGACGCCGAGATCCGCGATCAGACCAGGAAATTTATTTCCGGTCTTTTTTTTGCCCTGCCCTTGTTTGTGCTGAGCATGTCCCGGGATTTTGCTCTTTTGGGGAGCTGGGCCCAGGCTCCCTGGGTCAACTGGCTTTTTTTCGGACTGGCCACCCCGGTTCAGTTTTATACGGGCTGGGATTTCTATACCGGGGGCTGGAACAGCCTGCGCAACAAGAGCGCCAATATGGACGTCCTGGTGGCCATGGGCTCCTCCGTGGCCTATTTTTATTCCCTGGGTGTGCTGCTTGTTCCCGCCCTGGGCGGTCATGTCTATTTTGAAACTTCGGCCGTAATCATCACTCTGATCAAGCTGGGCAAAATGCTGGAGGCCAGAACCAAAGGCCGGACCGGTGGAGCGATTCGCAGGCTCATCGGCCTGCAGCCCAAGACCGCCACCGTGGTCCGGGATGGCCGTGAACAAGAGATACCCGTGGCCCGGGTTCAGGAAAAGGACGTCCTTCGGGTCAGACCGGGAGAGCGTATCCCGGTGGACGGCCAGGTCCTGGATGGGGCATCGGCCGTGGATGAATCCATGCTCACCGGCGAGCCCTTTCCGGTGGACAAGCAGGTCGGGGACAAGGTGGTGGGGGGAACCATCAACGGTCAGGGCCTGCTCACTTTTGAAGCCGAAGCCGTGGGGCGGGACACTGTGCTCAGTCAGATCATCCGCCTCGTCCAGGAAGCCCAGGGCAGCAAACCCCCGATTCAGGCCATTGCCGACCGGGTGGCCGCCTATTTTGTCCCCGGGGTCATTGGGATCGCCTTCATCGCTTTTAGCATCTGGTGGGCCCTGAGCGGCGATTTTGTCCCATCCATGATTCGTTTGGTAGCCGTTCTGGTCATAGCCTGTCCCTGCGCTCTGGGTCTGGCTACGCCCACAGCCATCATGGCCGGCATCGGCAAGGCTGCAGAAAGAGGGATCCTCTTTAAAAAAAGCGAACCATTCGAGTATGTCGGCACAATCGACACCGTGGTTCTGGACAAGACCGGCACCATCACCAAAGGCAAACCAGGGGTGAAAGACGTGATTCCGTTTCCATCCCCTGGGGAGTCGGAGGAAAGCCTGCTCACTTTGGCCGCGTCCGTGGAAAAAGGCTCGGAGCATCCCGTGGGCCGGGCGCTGGTCACCGAAGCCGAGAATCGAAATCTGGAGCTGTTCTCCCCCTCAGAATTCAAGGCCTCCAGCGGGTTGGGAGTCGAGGGTCAGGTGGAAAACACCCTGATCAAGGTGGGGAAGCCGGAGTGGTTTCAGGAGGAGAACCTTCTGGGAAATGAAGCCCTGGCTCGGATTCGTGAGCTTCAGCAACAGGGAAAAACCGTGATGCTGGTCGTCCGGGAGCAAGAGCCTCTGGGCCTGATCACTGTGGCCGATGCCCTCAAGCCCGAATCCGGCCAAGCCGTTCAAAGCCTGCTGGCCAGAGGGCTGCAGGTGATCATGCTCACCGGGGACAATGCAGAGACGGCCCGGGCCATCGCCGGGGAAGTCGGCATTCAGGAGGTTGCCGCGGAGATCATGCCTCAGGAAAAATCCGAAAAGATCAAAGCGCTTCAGGCACAAGGCCGTAGAGTGGCTATGGTCGGTGACGGCATCAACGATGCCCCGGCCCTGGCCCAGGCAGACCTGGGAATCGCTATGGGCACGGGCACGGATATCGCTATGGAGGCCGGGGAGGTGGTCCTGGCCCGGGGCGACTTGGGAGGCGTGGACCTGGCCATGCGCATCAGCCTGGCCACCATGCGGACCATCAAGCAGAATCTGGGCTGGGCCTTTGGCTACAATGTCCTGCTGATTCCCATCGCCGCAGGTGTTTTGCAGCCCTTTTCGACATTCCCCCTGTTCCTGCGCCAGCTGCATCCCATCCTGGCGGCCCTGGCCATGGCCCTGAGCAGTATCTCCGTGGTCAGCAATTCCCTGCGCCTGTATAAAAAAAATCTGTAAAATACTGTTGCCTGGGCTTGCTTCCAAGCCCAGGCAACAGTATTTTCTTATGGGTAATCAAGATGTTGGACGCTCAAAATGAGAATCTCATCTGTATCGGGGTTTATCCCCCTGCGCCGGCTGTTCATCGGATGCCTGCTGGTCCTGGGGCTGCTTGCTGTGGAGCATTTCCGGGTCAAACCCGGGGAAGACAAACCGGACCAGTGTCTGGTCTGCCATAGTGCGGTGGAAAACCCTGATCCGTCCCATCCGGTCGCAGTCCTGGGCTGCAGCGTCTGTCATCTCGGCAATGTCTTTGCCCTGGTAAAGGATCGGGCTCACTCCGGGATGGTGACCAACCCCGGTGACCTGCGGGTCGCTGAACAGACTTGCGGCCGGATCGACGACTGCCATGCCGAGATCATCCCCCGGGTCAAGTCCTCCATCATGGCCACCAACAAGGGAATAGTGAACACCCTGTATCAGCACTGGGAAATCAAAGGGGTCCGGGCTGCGGCACCTCGGGGCGTGCCCGGACTCCTGGCCGATCCGGAACGCTACACCCTGTCGGAAGATCATTTTGCCAAGATGTGCGCCACCTGCCACCTCTGGAGGGAGCGGAAGAGGACAGGCAGGGAAATGGACAGACGGGGCGGGGGCTGCTCCGCCTGTCATGTGGTCCAGGCCCAGGGTCCGGCGGACCGGAAGCTTCGATTGTGAAATGTGCCATATCCCGGAGTTTGAAGCAGTCCGGCCTGATGATGAGGACCTGGCAAAGCGGCTGGTGCAGCTGAATCGGGCGGTTCCGGATCTGTCCGGTGCAAAGAGGGTCTATGCCCCGAAAGGGTCGCCCCTGTATAATATCCGGCGGCAGTACCCGGTTTTTCCGGATTCCTGCCTTGAATAAGGTACAAATTTGTTCCGCCAGATTCTGATAATAGCCCCGGAGATTTTCTCTGAATTCAGCCCGGACCGAACAGCCGAGTCCCCGGGTGACTTCCAGATAGAGCTTGATGAATTCGGTGTAGTGATAAAAAAGTGCAGGTCTCTGAAGGTCTATCAGGCGGAGTTGGATTCCAGCATGTTCCGCATGAGGCGCAAGCAATCCTGCAGGGTCCGGCGCAGTTCTTCATGGTCTTCCCGGGATTTTGCCTCCAGGGCGTCCAGCCGCTGCCGGATTTCGACGAGTTCGTGCTGCAGGGCCTCGCTCCTGTCTTCCAGTTCGGCGCAACGCTCCGGCAGGGACAGGGTGGTATTCTGGAGCGATTTGAGCTTTTGGACATCCCGGTGCAGCAGGACCACCCCTTTTTTCAGCTTTTGCTGATTGGAGTTCAGTATGCGGGTGTTTTCCTGGGAGGGGCCGCGGCTGAAAAGAAAGCGGGAAAAACGTTCCAGGGTTCTGGCCTGGGATTGCAAGAGCTGAAAAACGGAATTGGATGAGGACTGATCCTCCACTCTGGGCAGGGGATTCTGTGAAGGGGGCGCTTCCTGCTCGGTAAAATCCAGTTTCCGAGGGAAATGCCTGGGCAGTTCTTCGGCGATCTGCTCCGTTGTCTTATCGTTTTGAAAGCCTTGAACAATGAAGCGGAAAACCTCCAGGGCTTCTTTTTTGTAGCGTCGCTTTCGCCCCTGGCCGACACTGGGCAAGTAATCTTCAAAACGATCCCGATAATAGCGCAGATTGCTTTCAGGCACCTCCAGTTCTCTGGAAATGTCTTTGATGGTCAAAAGGTCCATGGCAGACAGGGTTCACGGTTAAAAGGTTCACGGTTCACGGCTTAGACAAGAGAAAGCCGGAGCCTTCGCAGGGACAATTTTTGGTGTTTTCAACCGTTCAACCTTCAGCGTGTCATCCCGCGTAAAGGGCCAACAGGCTGAATGACTGGTAATTGTTGGCCGGGTCCACGGCATATCTGCAGCCAAGGGACCGCTGGTCTTCCCCTTTGTTGAGGATGTTGTCGGGAGACCCAACATAAAAGGGGCATTCATTGTTCAAACAGACAAGAATCTCCCCCCAGCCGGAATCAGGCGGGGCAAGCCAAGGGCTCAGTTCGGTTTGGCAGTGAGGGCAGGCGTGTTTTTCAGACATAAGCAATCCTTTTTTTGGGTCATTGGTGTCACCAAGTCTACGCCCGAACACAGTTTTCGGTCAATACCACAATACAGGGTCTTCCGGTATCATGCAACAAAAATGTAGCATGAATTTTTCGAGCCGGGTTTTCTAATAAGCCTTATGAAATCAAATGAAAAAAGACCGGGGCCGGCAGGGCGACAGGCGAAGCGGACCAGACGGGAATATTTTTTGGAACAAAAATGTAGTGTTTTGTTGAAAAATATAAAGTGGTCTATGTAAATAAATTGTATTTTCGGCTTATTAACTCAAATTCGTCTCTATCGTCTACTTTGGCATGCTGTTTGCAAAACAATGCCAAGGTGTATTCCAAGTATTTTTTCAAAAGCAAACATGGAGGACGCAATGACCCCGAAGGAAGTGCTGGCCTACGTCAATGAACAGGGCGTACAGATGATTGATTTCCGTTTTTCCGATTTTCCCGGGCTCTGGCATCATCTTTCGATTCCGGTGACTGAATTTGATGAAAGCACCTTTGAAGACGGGGTGGGGTTTGACGGGTCCAGCCTGCGGGGCTGGCTTCCGATCAATGCCAGCGACATGCTGGTGATACCCGATCCGGAGTCCTTCATGCTGGACCCTTTTGCCAAATCCCCGACCTTGAATCTGATCTGCAATGTGGTGGATCCGGTGACCAAGGAAAAATATCCCCGGGATCCGCGATATATCGCCCAGAAGGCCGAGGATTATCTGCGTTTTACCGGCATCGGGGACACCGCTTTTTTTGGACCCGAGCCCGAGTTTTTTATTTTTGACGATGTCCGTTTTGATTTTGGGGCCAATTTTGGGTTTTACGACATTGATTCCAACGAGGGGATCTGGAATTCAGGCCGGAATGATATCCAGAATCTTGGCTACAGACCCCGGCACAAGGAAGGCTATTTTCCGGTCCCGCCTACGGATTCGCAGAACGATCTGCGGACCGATATGGTCCTGGCCATGCAGCGGGTGGGGATTCAGGTGGAATGCCAGCATCACGAAGTGGCTACCGCCGGCCAGGCTGAAATCGATATACGCTTTGCCCCCCTGGCCAGCATGGGGGATCAGCTCATGTGGTTTAAATACATCATCAAGAATGTGGCCTGGAAAAACGGGAAAACAGCGACCTTCATGCCCAAGCCCATTTTTGGGGACAACGGCTCGGGCATGCACACCCATTTGAGCATCTGGAAGGACAATGAACCCCTGTTTGCCGGGGACCGCTATGCCGGGCTGAGCGATATGGCCATGAACGCCCTGGGCGGCATCATGAAGCATGCCGCAGCCCTGTGCGCCATCACCAATCCCACGACGAACTCCTACAAGCGATTGGTCCCCGGGTATGAGGCCCCGGTGAATCTGGCCTATTCCAGCCGCAACAGGAGCGCGGCCCTGCGGATCCCCATGTTTTCCTCCTCCCCGAAAGCCAAGCGGATCGAGATCCGCTTTCCCGATCCGTCCTGTAACGGGTACATGGCTTTCAGCGCCATGCTCATGGCGGCCCTGGACGGCATTGAGAACAAGATTGATCCGGGGGAGCCTTTGGATAAAGATATTTACTCCTTGAGTCCGGAAGAACTCAAAGGCGTGCCCTCGACCCCGGCTTCTCTGGAAGAGGCCCTGGACGCCCTGGAAAAGGACCATGAATTTCTGCTCAAGGGCGATGTGTTCACCGAGGATGTGTTAGAGGCCTGGATGGAGTACAAACGAGTCCATGAGGCGGATGAGGTCCGGCTGCGGCCCCATCCCTATGAATTCATGCTGTACTATGATATCTAATTTTTTGCAGACAAAAAAATTAGATATTCACGAAGTCTGAAAAGAGCAGCAGATTTATTTTAAAGGAGTGGGTAATGCGTGAACCCATGGGCAGGATCTCTTAAGAGAACCTGTCCATGGGTTTTTCAGCCTGATCACAGAAAGCGACATTTATCCAGCATCCAGCAACCAGCAACCGATTCTTGAGGATAGTTCATGGGGCAACCCGAGCAAGCGGCTCAACACAGGCAGATTCAAGAAACCTTTCAGTATCTGGGCATGCTGCTCAGACGGGAGTCCTATGGGCACTGGCTGTGGGATAAAAATCAGCTCCAGCGAAAGTATCCCTTGACAGAGCTCTACAAGGATCTGCAGCAGGCGGCGGCTGCATGCACCTCTTTGTCTGCACTGTATACAACGTTTCGGGAGTTCAAACAGAAACATTTTTTACGCATTGGCGGCCGGGATTGTCTCGGCCTGGCCGGGCTGGCGGAAACCATGTCCCAGATCGCCGATCTCGCTGCTGTCTGCCTGCAGGTCGGTTTAGAGGCGTTGGCTTCCCAGCCTGACTGGTGGACAGCCAAAGAGGAGGATTTCGATCTGAAAACCTGTCCGGTGGCGATTCTCGGTCTGGGAAAGCTGGGCGGCGGGGAGTTGAACTATGTCTCTGATATTGATCTCATCTACTTGAGCGAAGGGGGAGAGAACTGCGCCGGACAGCGCAAACTGCTGCAGACCCTGACCGGTCTGCTCAGCGATCAGGTCAACGGAGACCACGTCTTCAAGGTGGACCTGCGGCTCCGGCCTCAAGGCAAAGACGGTGATCTGGTCCCATCGCTGGAGGCGGCAGTCAATCATTATCTGGTCAAAGGCAGGGCCTGGGAGCGGCAGGCCCTGCTCAAGGCCAGGACGGCGGCAGGGAATCGCGGTCTGGGAGCCACCTTCTTGAAGGAGATCAGGCCGTTTGTGTTTCGCCGGTTCCTTGACTTTCAATCCCTGGATGAACTCAGGGAAATGCGGGACCGCCTCCTGAACCAGGCCAAACAGGAAAGCGGGCAGAAGCGCTTTGATGTCAAACTCGGGTTGGGGGGCATCCGGGAAATAGAATTCATTGTTCAATCCTTTCAGCTGATCTATGGCGGCCGCTACCGGGAGCTGGACGAAGCGAACACCTTGCGCTGTCTGAACAAGCTGGAGAAATTAGGCCTGATGCCCGAGGACGTCAGACAGGACCTTGAACAGGGCTATTGTTTTCTGCGGCGGGTGGAGCATTGGATTCAACTGGACGCCAACCGCCAGTCCCACCGAATCCCGGCTTCTGAAGGAGGCCTGCAGCGGCTGATCCGATACCTGGGGTTTGGACAGGGGATCCAGGCCTTTGAGGCTACCTTGTCCCATCATTGTGCGCAGGTCTCGTCCCATTTCGAGGCCCTTTTCAGCAGGACCAAACCATCCCGTTTCAAAAGGGAGCGGGCGGCCGTAACTTCAGGAAAGCCTTCTCAGGGGGAAAAGTCTGCTCAAGAGAAAGGCATCTTTGATCAGGAAGCCTTTCAAGGCCTCCCGAAAAATGTTGTTGACCTGTTTGCTCAGGAACTGCAAAACCTGGCGGCCGTGGACACCGGCCGGCTCTATCGTCAAGCCTGGTCCCGCTTGGAGCGCTTCGCGGCCCGGATCAGAACGCGGCCCGGATTGTGCCGGCAGCTGGAGTCTCTGCCTCCCTGGCTGCCTGACCTGTGCCGCGGTGTTTTGCGCAGTCAGTTGATTGCCGATCTCATCAATCATCAGCCCGGGCTTATGGAAGGGCTTCCCGAAAAGGTGGAGGATGGTGCCTTTTCGTCCTGGCGGAAACGAGCGGAGAGTATTCTGGCCGGGAGTTCGGATTTCGAGCAGAGCCTGGAGTGGATCCGGCGTTTGAAAAACGAGCGCCTCCTGGCGGTGGCCCTGGCCGAGATGAACCAAGCCTTAGGGGTGGATCAGGCCGCAGCTGAATTGAGCAGTCTGGCGGATTTTATCCTCCGGCAGACCTTTGAGCAGGTCTGTCTGGAGGTCCTGGGCAGAAGAGAGGCCCCCATTGCCGTCCTGGCTCTTGGGAAACTGGGAAGCTCCGAGCTGACCTATCTCTCGGATCTGGACCTGATGTATGTCTTTGAACCGGCTTCCGGAGAAGATCAGGACAGAATCCCGGCCTCGGTGATCAAATGCATTCAACGCTTCATGCGGCTGCTGAGCACGCCACTCCAGGAGGGTCCGGGGTATGAGGTGGACTCCAGGCTCAGACCCACCGGGAATTATGGCCCTCTGGCCGTCAGCAGAAAACGCTGGGAAAGTTATTATGCCGGGGAGGCCGATATCTGGGAAGTGCAGTCCCTGTTGCGGGTTCGCCATGTGGCCGGGAACAGGGCACTCGGTGCAGGCTTGGTCGTTTATGCCCAAGAACTGTGCGCCGCACCGCGGGCATCCGAGGTCGTCTGGCAAAGGCTCTGCGGCTTGCGGTCCCGCATGGAACAGGAACGGGGCCGTGAGAGCGGACAGATCATCAATCTGAAATTGGGATACGGCGGATTGGCCGATCTTGAATTTTTGGTCCAGGGAGATCGTTTGATTGCGGATTTGACCGGAGAAGAGACCGGACAGGTCCGGCTTCTGGAGTCACTGGATATCCCCTTGCAGGCCCTTGGATTTTCTCGGGAGCGGAAAAATCGAATCAAAAAAATCGGTGCCGTGTACCAGGCCCTTGAGCACAGCTGCCAGATCTTTCATAAGCAAGGCACCGGCAATCTGCATTCCGATCTTTTTCAAGAACTGCAGTGCCTCAGGACCCGGTGCGAACAGGGAGACGATCTTCTGAATACGTCCTGGGAAGACATCCTGGGTATGCGCCGTGAGGTCCGCTCGGTCTGGAACACGGTCTGTTGCTGACGGATTTGGGCGGTCCTTTTGAATATTTCAAGGACGCGCCTATCCTCTCCGGTATTTTTACCAGATACGGCCTGCGGCTACCTCTGTCCCAATGTCTGCATGGAGCATTGTACCAGGCACAGCCGGGCCTTGGAGGCTGAATTGGAGCGCATTGACCGTGTTCTGCCCCGGGTGCATCAGGCTGGAATACTTCGATCCCCTATGAAGCGCGGTTTGCAAACGGAACAGATTGTCCCGGCGGGGGGGCGGGCAGGAAACAGGCGGATGTTAGGTTTTGCTCAAAGGCACGCTGTCGGCATAGGAATAGATCTCGATGCCTAAGTCCTGCGCAACACGCTTGCCAAGATCATCGATCATGGGTGAGATGACCATGGTCCGGCTTGCCTCTATCCCATGTTTCTGCTCATAGAACTGTTTCTTGCGCCAGAAAACATACATTCCTGCTTTATCCATGGAGGATTTGATCTCACAGAGAATCAAGGTCCCATTATGGATAATGAGATCCATTTCTATTTGATCCGGACGGCCGAATACCTGTCCTTCATGGTCGTAATCCTCATACCGCTTGACGGTCACGCCAAAAGAGTCTTCCAGGATGGCCTTCAGGCCGTTGCGGAAAGCCGCTTCAGAATGGATCCCCCATCGCGCCCCCAAGGCCCCGATGGTAGAATCATATCTCTTCTCCTGTGACTGGATGGACTTGAGAATACTGTTTATCGTCTTTTGATTTTCCTCCCATTTTTTATCCTGTGCTTTCAATTTTTTCTGATTTTCCTCCCATTTTTTCTGGTTTTCTTCCCATCGTTTTTGATTTTTTTCCCATTTTTTGTCTTGAGCTTTCAATTGTTTCCAGTTTTCCTGCCATTGTTTTTGATTCTCTTCCCATTTTTTATCCTGGGCTCTCAATTGCTTCTGGTTGTCCTCCCACTTTTTATCCTGGGCTTCCCATCTTTTTTGATCTTCCTCCAATTTCTTTTCCTGAACCTGTTGGTATTCAATCCATTTTTGGCTCCAATACTCACGGTCCCTTTTCAATTCATCCATCATCCGGTCAAACCGGCTTTCTGTTTCCTGTTTGCCGGCATACATCTCTTGGGTGATTCGCAGGATAAAGTCTCGAATTTCCGGTTCAGTTCTCATCATCTGTGGAAGATCCGAGAAAATAGCTTTTTTAAGTTCTTGAAGTGTCGGCATGGGGCCTCCAGCTGATAAAAACGATTTGCAAGGCTATGAGTCGTAGTTTAAGTCTAACCACATCAAGCCTACCTGTCAAAAGGAATTTCAAATAGACTGATCCAAGCTTCTATTGAAATAGAGTCTAACCCAGTTTTTCGAGATAGAGTAAATCGGCATGCCGCCGAGAATGCTGCTGCGGAATTGAAAATTAAGCTTGAAGACGCCTTTCATGCATAAGTTTTCGATGCATTCAGGAGGCGGCCGGCAAGGTGCAGGGCCTGTTCCAGGCTGGTGACATCGGCCCGGCCGGTGCCGACCAGGTCGTAGCCCGTGCCGTGGTCTACCGAGGTCCTGACACAGGGCAGGCCTAAGGTGATGTTCACGGCCTGGTGAAAGTGGAGGAGCTTAAGCGGAGCCAGTCCCTGGTCGTGGTACATGGCCAGGACGGATGAAAATTCCTGCTGCCGGGCCCGGTAAAAAAGCGTGTCGGCCGGAAAGGGACCTTCTGCCTTGATTCCCTGTTTCCGGACCGACTGGATGGCGGGTGTGATGATGCGTTCTTCTTCCGTTCCTATGGTGCCGTTTTCGCCGGCATGTGGGTTGAGACCACAGACCCCGATGGGTTTATCCTCACGACTCAGCTTTTGCATGAGGTCCCAGGTGAGCCGGAGACAGCGGATGATCTTTTCGCTAGTGATCAATCCCGGCACGCGGGAAAGGGGCGGATGGGTGGTCGCCAGGGAGACCCGCAGCTCTGGTCCGGCCAAATGCATGCAGACGTCCTCAGGAGTCAGGTTGAAACGCCGGGCCAGAAACTCGGTGTGTCCGGGAAAGGCGTAGCCGGCCTCCATGAGCATGGCCTTGTTCAAAGGGCAGGTAACCACACCCCGGGACAGACCCCGGGCAATGAAGGAACAGGCTGTATCCAGGCTGATGCCCGCGGCGAGGCCGCCCGAGACCCGGGCCGTTCCGGGGGCGCATTCCAGATCATCCAGTTCATGGGGGCAGTGCAGGTAGATTTTTGGCGCGAGCTGGTTTTGAGAGTTGAGTTCAGGGAGCGTTTCCCAAAAAGGAGCTTTCTTCAAGCGGGTGCAATGATGCTCCAGGGCCCGGTACGGGCCGATGATCACCAGGGGGCGCGCAATGCCCTGCCGGGCTTTGGAAGCAAGCAGGCGGACCGTGATTTCCGGTCCCAGGCCATTGGGGTCGCCCAGGGTCAAAAGAAGCGGTTTGTGCCTTTCAGAGTCAGTCATAGAGAGTTTTAGATCTGCGATTTACGATTGATAAGACAAATAATAAGAGCGGGTTAGGGGTTTTGGACCGAGGGGCATTTTGAACCGAGGTTCAGGAGCAGCATGTCCGCCAGAGTCAAACGGACCATGGACTTGAGCACTGGGACGATCCGGGGGATGGCCGAGACATCGTGCCGGCCCTTGATCTGCAGACTGACTTCCTGCCCTTTGGCGTTCAGGGTTTTCTGGGGAAGAAAGATTGAAGGAATGGGTTTGATGGTCGCCCTGGCCGTAATGGTCTGTCCGCTGGAGATCCCGCCCAAGATCCCTCCGGCCTTGTTTTGTCTGAAGCCGTCTTTGGACAAAGGGTCGTTGTTCTGACTCCCGCACAGATCGGCTGTATCCATGCCGGCCCCGATCTCAACAGCCTTGACCGCACCCACCCCCATCAGGGCATAGGCCAGCCTGGCGTCGAGCTTGTCGAACACCGGTTCGCCCAAGCCCACCGGCACGTTGCAGGCCTGTATTTCCACGATGCCGCCAATGCTGTCGCCCTTTTCCTTGACGTCTTGAATCCTTTGATTCCAGAGTTCCACCACTGAAACGTCCGGGGTGAAATAAGGATTCTCACAGGCCTTTTCCGGAGCGATCCGTTCAGCTTCAATGCCCCCCAACTCGAGGGTATAGGCCAGGACATGAATATTATGGGTCCGCAAAAACTGCTCGGCCACGGCTCCGCCTGCAACCCGGGACACTGTTTCCCTGGCCGAGGCCCTTCCGCCGCCCCGATGATCCCGGGTGCCGTATTTGAATTGATAGGTATAATCTGCGTGCCCGGGCCGGAAGACTTCTCTGAGGGACTCGTAGTCCTGGGATCGGTGCGCTTTGTTGGCGATTTGAAAGCCGATGGGTGTTCCGGTTGTGCAGCCTTCAAAGACCCCGGAGCAGAGTTTGATTGTGTCCGGCTCCTGCCGGGTTGTTCCGGCGGGACTTTGTCCGGGTTTGCGCTTGTCCAGTTCCTGCTGAATGATGTCTTCACTGAGCGCAATGCCCGCAGGGCAACCGTCTATGATCCCGCCGAGAGACGGGCCGTGGGATTCGCCGAAGGTTGTCAGTTTAAAAAGGCGGCCAAATGTGTTCCCTGACATGAGAACCTCTCTTTTTCCAAACCTTTAGGGTTGGTGCTTTTTGCTGTTTGGGGATCAGCTTTTGGATAAAGTTTCTGACTGGAAATTCAAACGCGGCGGAACTTCATGGGAGATGTATCAACAGGATTTGGAGAGCTTGTCAAGCTATTTCTTTTGCCATTCCAGGAAAGTTCCTTCCAGAATTCGTGGATCAAGCGAAGGGGTGTGGTACATGTTTTTCTTTTCCCGCTGCCTCCAGGCCTCATACAGGATGACGGAGGCAGCCACGGAGACGTTCAGGCTCTGCACCATCCCCTGCATGGGGATGAAAAGCTCGGTATCGACATGTTCCTTGAGTTCCGGACTGATGCCGCTATGTTCATTGCCAAGGATAATCGCGGAAGGTTGACTCAGGTCCCATTGGGTGACGGGGATGGCCTGAGGGCCGAAACCGGTGCCCGCTATCCGGAAGTTCTGTTGACGAAGGCTTCCGACCAGTGCCCCGGCCTGGGTGTGTTTTTGCCGGTAGACCCATTTTCTGGTGGAAGCCGAACTTTTCCCGCCGATTGCGGGGAAGGATTCTGTTGTGTAATACAAATGGACCTTGTACACTCCGAAAGCGTCGCAGCTGCGCAGGATGGCCGAGACATTGTGGGGGTCATGGATATTGTCCATGACCAGGGTCAGGTCGGGCTGGCGTTTTTCCAGGACCGTTCTGATCCGCGTCTGTCGTTTCTTTGTCGGCTCTCGCATAAGGAGGGCGATTCTGTATGAACTCACCGCTGTTGTCAATGTTTGTTGATTGGCGTTTTCCGGTTTCCGGATGAAGAGGCTGCCCGGGTTTAAAAAACGGCAATCGAAAATCAAAGATAAGGAGAAGCTGTTTTGCTGGATCTTGAAGTGAAGGTCAAATATCTGCACCCAATCTGGAACGAGAAGCCCCTTAACTATGCCACGCAATTTTCAGCCGGGGCCGATTTGCGGGCCTGTCTGGAAAAGACGCGCGAAGTCATAGCTCCGGGAGACAGGCTGGCTGTGCACACGGGGCTGGCTATTGAAATCGCCACTCCGGGGTATGCCGGTTTTATCTTCTCCAGAAGCGGTCTGGGGACCAAAACAGGGCTGGTGGTCAGTCAGGGAGTCGGGGTGATCGATCCGGACTATCGGGGCGAGATTATCGTGTCCCTGTTGAATACTTCCCAATGGCCACAGGGCATCGTGCATGGACAGCGCATTGCACAGCTCATCTTCATCCCGGCCCATCAGGCCGAAATCCTTGCGGTCCCGGATCTCGAACCCAGCGGCCGGGGGGACGGCGGTTTTGGCCACACCGGCGAGACCTGAGGGGGACGGCTAAGTGCGCAGTTTCCTAAGTTCGGTGACGTATTCGCTGTCAGTCCAATCGAACCAAGGAGGTGGTGGGCTCTGATCTGAAAATTCGAAATCCGAATATCGAAATCCGAAACAAATTTCTAATGACAAAAATTCAAAATTCAAAACATCAGAAAAGTAGAATAATAAGAATTTGCTTTTATTGTGTGTTTTTCTCAATCTTTGTTTTTGAAACAAAGACTGATTGTCCTTTGATTTCAACGACAAAATCCTGAAAAAGGTGAGTTGGAGCAGTATATCAGCCTCCGTCCAATTCCGCTGCCGCCCGGACCACGTCATCCTTCATGTCCTGCCTGGCTGCTGCGATTTTGGCGGCGAGGACCTCGTCGTTCAAGGCCAGAATCTGTGCCGCAAACCAGGCCGCGTTTTTGGCCCCGGCCTTATCCAGAGCCAGGGTCCCCACAGGAAATCCGGGGGGCATCTGGACGGTGGACAGCAGGGCATCCAAGCCGTTCAGGGACGAAGCGTTCAGAGGCACTCCGAGGACGGGTTTGTGCGTTTTGGCGGCCACGGCCCCGGCCAGATGGGCAGCCATGCCGGCCGCGCAGATAAAGACCCGGCAGCCGTCATCTTCCAGTTCCTTGACCAGTTTTTCCGTTCTCTCCGGCGTCCTGTGGGCCGAGGTGATGGTAAATGTGCAGGAGATATCCAGCTGCTCCAGGACCTGGATGCAGGGCCGCATGTATTCCGTGTCTGATTTGCTTCCCATAAAAACAGCGACTTGTGGCATTGGACACTCCTTTTTTTTGTTTTATTCCCGATTTGATGGGCCTGGTTCTTGACGAGAATCGGAGAAAACAGATAGTCTTTCCATGCAGAACTGAACTGGAGACAGGGAAAGAAGTCCTGCTTCTCAAAGTATGACGAGAGTTTTCCGTTCAAGCATTCAGTAAGACATAGGTTAGAGAAGCAGTCTACTGCAAGTGCTGTGTTTTGGCAAGAATCCAGTTTACGGCATCACTGACTTGAGGGGTTATCAATGATCCTGGGGGAGCGATGATTCTCGGAATTGACGTGGGTGGTACCCATACGGACGCAGTTTTGTTGAGCAGGGAGGGAATGGTGGCGAGCGCCAAAGTCGCCACCAACCATGAGGACTTGCTTGGATCAATTCGCCTGGCTTTGGGGGAAATCCTCAAACATGACTCCATGGAGGGCCTCAAACGCTTTAATTTGAGCACGACTCTCTGCACCAACGCCATTGTACAGGATGAACTCGATGCTGTGGGGGTTCTGGTTTCGGCCGGACCGGGCATCGACCCGGCGCACTTCAGAATCGGAACAGCGTACTCCTTGATCCGGGGCGGGCTTGATCACCGGGGGACTGAATTGACGCCCCTGGACCTGGAGCAAGTCAAAGGGGTGGTTCAAGATTGCCGGCTTCAGGGCGTGAAGGTCTTTTCACTGGTGGGCAAGTTTTCTCCCCGGAATCCGGACCATGAGCAGCAGATGGCCGCTGTGCTGGAAGGAAAATGCGATTTCATGACCCTGGGGCACAGCCTGTCCGGGCAATTGAATTTTCCGAGACGGATCGCTACTGCCTATTATAACAGTGCGGTCTGGCCCATGTTCAATCGATTTGCAAATTCTGTGAGCCAATCTTTGGAGGAATTGGGCGTCAGCCCCCCCCACTTGAATATCCTCAAGGCGGACGGGGGAACCATGACCATGAATCAGGCCAGGCAGATGCCTGTGGAAAGCATTTTTTCCGGGCCTTCGGCCAGTATTATGGGATGTGTGGCCATGTGCCGTCCTGAGCAGGATGCGATTCTTTTGGATATGGGGGGGACGACGACGGATATGGCGGTTTTTGCCTCTGGCGATCCGCTTATTGAAACCGAGAGCATGGATTTGGTGCATCGGCCGACCCTGGTCCGGGCCATGAAGACCAGGTCCATCGGTCTGGGGGGCGACAGCGCGGTGAGCTGCAGTGATCAAGGCCTGTGCATTGGACCAAGACGTCTCGGGCCTTGCATGGCCTGCGGGGGACAGACACCGACAGTCGTGGACGCCCTGAATCTGGTCCAGGGTCTTTGCTTTGGAGATGTGGGGGCCTCAACAGCAGGAATACAGGAACTCGCCAAGACCTTTCAGGAATCTGCACAGGACTGCGCCAAAATGATTGTCCAGACCGTCTGCCGGGAATTGAAACGTCAGGCCCTGGAACTGCTCTCCAGGATCAATGAGCGACCGGTGTATACGGTGCATGAACTTCTGGAGTACAGAAAGATTGAGCCTCAAAAAATCTATCTTATCGGGGGGCCGGGACGGATGCTGGCCTCTTTTCTGCAGGAAACTCTGGGGCTGCCGGTCGTGGTTCCGGATCATTATCAGGTGGCGAACGCCCTTGGCGCGGCTCTGGCCAGACCAACCATGGAGGCTGAACTTTTTGCCGACACCCGGAAGCGGGTGCTGACCATCCCGGTGCTTGGCGTGAATGAATCGGTCCCTTCGGATTACAGCCTGGACCAGGCTCGAACAGACGTAGTGGGCAGGCTTTGCCGGCATCTCGCCGATCGCCTGGATTGGAATGTGTCGCCTGCTGATGTGGAAATCGTTGAGGAGAGCGAGATGAATATGGTCAACGATGTCTCCCAGGTCGGCCGGGACATCCGCGTCAAATCTCAGATCAAACCCGGTATCGTCCCTGACTATGATCAGGCGGTGAGGTGCGTATGCAAAGAGCTGTGAACAGTATGGGGATAGTCTTTTTTCCGGCTTTTGACTGGGCAATCTCCCCTACTCACCCGGAGCGGCAGGAGCGTTTGCTGTATACCATGGATCAATTGAAGGAAGAGGGGATTTTCGATCTGCCCGGGATCAGGGAATATAAACCGGATGTCGCAAAAATGGAGGATATCCGGCGGGTCCATTTCTGTTTTCCGGACACCGGTTCCAATGTGACCAGCTCCCATTTAATATCTGCAGGCGGGGCCATGAAGGCGGCCAAACTCTTTGCTGAAAAACAGGAAGACAAGAGCTTCGCCCTGGTCCGCCCCCCGGGACACCATGCCATGAAAGTGGTGCATGGAGGCCGGGGTTTTTGTAATGTGAATATGGAAGCCATCATGGTCGAGTCCCTCCGGGATGACTACGCAATCAAAAAAGTAGCCATAGTGGATACGGACTGTCATCACGGCGATGGGACCCAGGATATCTACTGGCATGATCCCGATGTCCTGTATATCTCCATGCACCAGGACGGCCGGACCATGTTTCCCGGAACCGGGTTTCCCGGTGAAATCGGGGGTCCCAAAGCCCGGGGGACTACCGTGAATATTCCGCTGCCGCCGCATACCGGAAATGAGGGTTTTTTGTACGTTCTTCAAAATGTGATCATGCCGATACTAAAAGATTTCCAGCCTGATATCATCGTCAATTCAGCCGGGCAGGACAATCACTTTACAGACCCGATCACCAATATGAATTTTTCGGCCCAAGGCTACGCGGAATTGAGCCGAATTTTGAATCCGGACATTGTGGTTCTGGAGGGCGGATATTCCATCCAGGGTGCGCTTCCCTATGTAAATTTAGGGATCATCCTGGCCCTGACCGGTCTTGATTACAGTTATGTACTGGAGCCCAACTACAGACCCGAGGCGGTGCAGCAGGAAGACCGGATCACGGATTATCTGAAAAAAGTCTCCGATGCCGTGCTCAAACAGAATCGGTCGCCGGATACGGATGCTATCAGCCGAGAGAGGGAAGGGAAATTTTTTGTCCGCTCAAAAGAGATTTTCTACGATACCGCTTATATCACGGAAAGGCAGAGAGAATACCTGTTGGACTGCGATCATTGCCCGGGGCTCCTGGCCATTGAGTCGTCCTCCAGCCGGACCCGGAACTGTCTGGGACTGGAAATACCAAAAACAGGCTGTGAGAAATGTACTGAACTGGGATTGCAGATGTTTGAACAGAGCCAGAAAGAAGGGCGCTTCAAGAATATTCAGCTCATAGATCGTATTCACGGCGAGAGTCTGCGCTATCGGGATGATGCCTAAGGCTCGTGGATGTCACCTTGATACCTCGTATGAAACTTGATTTTTCTTTTCTCCGTCACCCCGGCGTAGGCCGGGGTCCAGCTTTTTTAGTCTGGATTCCGGCCTTCCGGCGTCGCTTTTCAAGCTATGCCGTGACAAGCCGCCGGAATGACGGAGGAGGTGACGCAAAGTTTCATTTTTGATCAAACTGACCGTTCCGCACGGTCAGCGGTTGGCGCTGAAAGACGATCCCTCCTGCCTTAATCCTGGCGGTCTTGTGTCCCGGAAATTGGAAGGTCTTGCCGGTGGACTGCTGCGTCCAGGCCCGATCCAGCCCAAACAGGGATGCCGCCCGGATCTGTCCCGGCCCCAGCCGGTTCAGGATATCCCGATACCAGCGCTGCCTGACCGCAGGCTGAAGCCTCTTGAGTGCGGATGCGGGGACCAGAACCCATCCGCCGGCGTTTTGTTCCAGTCTTTGAAGCCGGGCCAGCTTTTGCCTCCAGTAGTCTGCATCCGATCCTGCCTGCCGCCACAGCTGGGCTACGCATTCCAGATAGTTTGGATTTTCCTCGAGAAATCGAGGCAGGATGAGCTGTCTGATCCGATTTCGTGTGAAGGACAGGTCCTGATTGGAGCGGTCTTCCTGCCAGGTGGTCCCTGAGCTGCGCACAAAACGGATCAGCTTTGCTTTCGGAGTTAAGAGGAAGGGGCGCAGGAGCCGCTGCTCATGATCCCAGGCCTTCATCCCGGCCAGGGACGGCCAGCCCGTGCCCCGCATCTGGCGCATGAGGGAGTCTTCAGCCAGATCGTTCAAGTGGTGTCCGGTGAGAATGAGATCGGCGGCGTTTTTTTTTCGAATGCCTTTGAGATATCGATATCTGAGCCGTCTTCCTGCTTCTTCGATGCCAAGGCCGCGAGCCTCGGCATAGCGTTTCACTCCCGAGGAGCCCAAAAAACAGGGAATTCCGGCCCAATGGCATAAATCGGCTGCAGCCCCGGCTTCCTCAGCTGATTCAGAGCGCAGTCTGTGGTCGAGGTGCGCGGCGATGGGCTCAATCCGCCACCGGCTCTGCATAACCCTGCAGAAAAGGATCAGCGCGCTTGAATCCACACCGGCGGAACAGGCGAGGATCAGTTTCTTGCCATGGAGATTGCACAGCAGTTCATTTTCAAGG
This sequence comes from Desulfohalobiaceae bacterium S24, assembly GCA_011389765.1. Lineage (GTDB taxonomy): Bacteria > Desulfobacterota > Desulfovibrionia > Desulfovibrionales > Desulfothermaceae > JAABTT01. Next base: position 67,811 of record JAABTT010000002.1, read on the forward strand.
AATTTTTCGATCTGCAGACAGAAATGGGCATTTTCAGGCGTTAGGGCCTGGAGGCTCAAGCTCATGGTTCTGCGTTGTTTTTCTGCATTTTTTTGTCGAGGACGGCCTGCTTCAGCCAGGCATACCAGGGTTCCATGCCTTCGCCGGTGCGGGCGGACACCGTAAAAATCTTGAGGTCCTTATTGACCAGGCGGGCTCCTTTGCGGGCGCGTTCCAGATCAAAATCCAAATGGGGCAGGAGATCAAGCTTATTGAGAATCATGACCTGCGATTGGGCGAACATCGGGGGATATTTTTCCGGTTTGTCGTCACCTTCGGGAAGACTGAGCATGGTGACCCGTTTGTCTTCACCCAGCTGAAATTCAGCAGGGCAGACCAGGTTCCCGACATTTTCAATAAATACAATGTCCAGACTGTCCAGGGGGAGCTGTTTGACAGCGGCGCCCACCATGCCGGCACTCAGATGACAGGCCCCCTGGGTATTTATCTGGACCACCGCCGCGCCGGTATCGGCGATTCGCCCGGCGTCGTTGGAGGTCTGGAGGTCGCCTTCTACAACCGCCATCCGGAATTCGGCCTGCAGATCCGAGAGGGTGCGCTCCAGAAGGGCGGTTTTTCCGGCCCCTGGTGAACTCATGAGGTTCAGCGCCAGAAGGCCTTTGTCCCGGAAGAGGGTCTCCAGGTCCTTGGCGCTGCGCTCATTGGACTCCAGAACTTTTCTGATCACTGGGATTTTCATGGAAACTCACTCCTATTCAGCATCAATATATTCAATAGAGAGATCCCGTCCGGCGATGATGCTGTGCCCGGAATCATGACCGCAGGCCGGACAGGGGAACAATGAAAAAAGGGGAGCCTCCTCTGCAGGAAAAAAATCATGGCCGCACTGGCCGCAGCATACCTCCAGGGGCACGGATTCAATGATGATTTCAGCCTGTGGGTACGGCGAATCCGCTATGAGGGCTTGAAAAGCGTTTTGCAGGATCTCCGGAACAACTGCGTTGAGCCGGCCGGCTTTGACCTTTACGGCGAGAAGCTGTTGGACATGGTTTTTGCGCATTTCCTGTCGGACAATATCCAAAAGGCCCTGGGCCAGAGACATTTCATGCATATATTGATCCGGATGTCCTTTTTTAAAATGATGTATCAATACCTGTCAAATATCGTCCTTGTTGTATTACATGACACCGGATCAGTATGTATAAAATTTTTCTGAGAACAGCGAGACAAAGTCCGCTGTTCTCAGAAAAATTTTCCGTTTTGGTAGATGACTTCGGTTCCGCCCGATTTGAGGCGGGCGGTCACTTTTTTGGGTTCGGTATTCACCAGGTCCCAGTGCAGGGCTGAGTCATTGAAGCCGAGTTCCTTTTTGAGATCTGCAGTCAAGTTAGCCGCCCCGGGCTGATAGGTTTCAGCATAGGAGGCACCGAGAGCGATGTGGCAATTGCCGTGCTCGCCCCCAAAATTTTCATCAAAAAGGGTGTGGGCCATAAAGCGGTCGATACGGGAAAAACGAATATCGGTCAGGGAGAATTCACCGATTTTATTGCTGTTTTGATCCAGTTCGAGCTGTTTTTTGACAAAATCCTCTCCCTGGCCGGCCTTGACCGAGATTACCCGTCCTTTTGCAAATTCCAACTCAAGATCTTTCACCAGGTTGCCGCTGCGAAAGGAGGGCTGGTCCATAAAATAGGTCCCTTCAGTTCCCCGCCAATCGGGTGAGGTAAAGATCTCAAAGCTGGGGATATTGTGTCCGGAAATTCCCACCCATTTCCTTTGTCTCCCGGGTGTGATTTTCAAATCGCAGTTTTTCGACTCCAGGTGGAGGGATTCAATGGACAGGGAGTTGAGGTGCTCTTTGATTGAGTCGGCTTTTGCGTAAATTTCCCGCCATTGTGTAATGGGGTCCAGGCAGTCCAGATAGCAGGCCTGAATGATCTGCCGGGTGTAGGCTTGTTCGGAAATCCCGGCTTGAACAGCCAGTTCAGCAGTGGGCAGCAGACAGAGGGTCCAGCCGAATTCGCCGCTGTTTTCTCTGGAGTCCAGGATGTCGCGCAGTTTTTTCCGTGCAACAATGGAGGTCCCGATATGTTCCGGATTGACATTCTGAAGATGGGTGAGGGATTCCGGCGCCAGCAGAGAAATGGCCCCGTTCAGGTGATGCATGAGATCTTCTTCTCCGGGGGGGACGAAACGCAGCTGACTGGAGTCGGTGAGGGAAAAAAATGCGTGCTCCATGCCCGGCGAGCCGTTGAGCCGCTGGATGGGATTCAGACCCCGGCGCAGAAGTTGTGCAAAGAGGATTTCACAGAGCGGCCTGGCCGGCAAATCGTAACGGATCAGAACGATATCGCCTTTTTGGAACGTGTTTCCGCGAGCGGTCTGCATGCCCCAGATAAGGATATCCGCGTAGCGTTGGAGTTGTTCCTGATTGAGCATCCCGTGTTTTCCTTCCAATTGGATGTGTATATTCCATCTTCCGCAGTCCGCTTTTGAGTTTCCGCGTTCTCCGCTCAGGGTTTCTGCAGCGCTTTTTCCTGGGGAAAGAGCGGCAAATATCTGTAGGCCAGGCTGATCACGAGGGCCGAATAGGCAACCACCATCAGCGATGTGGCCCATTCCGTCCAAGTGGGGATGTACAGGGCCCATTGATCAAAGGGCATGACAGGAATGGCCAGAGCCTGGACAGTGAAGACAAAGCGGTTGATGATGACGCCGATGCAGGTGAGAATGGCTGCGCTATACAGCAGACCAGGGGTGTTGCGAACTTTGGGAATGATCAGCATGAGCGCGGGCAGGAGGCCGCAAAGTCCGAGCTCAGCCCATAACAGTCCCTGGCCGTAATGCCGGTTGAACATTTCGTCGAAGCTGAAGCCCATTTTGGGGAGGGTCCCCGTGGCCCAGGCCCAGGTATCCAGGATTTTGAAAAAGAGATAGATACAGAGCAGGAAGCCGGAGATTTTGCCCATCAAGGCCTTGACCCGGAAGTCAACGAGTTTGCGCCCGGTGATTTTTTCAATGAGGGCGGCAATGAGCATGGTGAAAACAGGACCGGAGGCGATGGCGGAGAGGATAAACAGGAAAAAGGTCCAGGGCCAGATGAAAAAACCGTCCCGGAAGACAAAGGGCCGGCCGAAAAGCACCCCGTACATGCCGCCCAGGGAGCCTTGGTGGAAAAAAGAGAGAAAGGTGCCCACACCGGCGAATAAAGGCATATAGATATGAAAATTATGGGCCAGGTGATCCAGTAACGATATTTTTTTGAGCTGACGATTCTCCAGAATCAGGGGAACAAATTCAATGCTCAGGATGATGAGGTAGCAGGTAATGCAAAAGATGACTTCAGTGAGCATGGAATGAACATTGGGATGCCAGTAGCCGAACCAGGCCCGGAGGGGCTGCCCGATATCCAGGGCCAGGATGATCATGGCTCCGGAATAGCAGAGAAACCCGATGACCACGGCCAGGTTGATGATGTTTTTGAGCTGATCGATTCGAAGGATATAGGTGAGGAATCCGGTGAAGAAAGCACCTGCTCCCAGGGCGATCACAGCCAGATCAAAGACGATCCAGAGGCCGAACCCGAAATAGTTGTCCAGTCCGGTGACCCAAAGGCCTTTGTACCAAATGAGGGCGGCGGCAATGAGGCCCCACAGGAGAATAAGGCCCAAGAAGCCAATCCAGATCAAAAATTGACTGAAAGGACAGCGTCGGACTCCTTCCGGTATAAATTGGGTGTCTGGCATGATTGCTGGTCCTCGAGAATTTGAGATTTTATCCAAAAAAGGCCTGGCCAAGAAACATTGCAGGTTCATGAGTTCTTCTTCTCTTCCTGGCGGAAATGGTTGTCCCCTTGCTTTCTGACCCAGTCCCGGCGGCTCAGATAGTAGACCTGGGGCTCAGTGCCCAGGTTTTCCAGGATCCGAAATGCATATGGACTTCGGGCCAGTTTATGCACTATATGCTCTGGATTGTGCAGATCGCCGAAGTGAATGGCCCCTGTGGGACAGACTTCGGCACAGGCCGGAATGTAGGCCTGTTCATCCAGGTGCATGGGGTTTTCGCCGCGCTTTCTGGCTTCTTCTTTGGCTATTTGCCAGCGGTGGTGGCAGAAGGTGCATTTTTCAACGACCCCGCGGGGCCGGGTGGACACAAAGGGGGTCAGGGTCTTGTCCATGCCTTCGGGCCAGACCGGGTCAAACCAGTTGAAGACCCTGGAATGATAGGGACAGGCGGCCATGCAGTACCGGCAGCCGATGCAGCGGGGATAGATCTGGCTGACAATGCCTCCTTCTTCGTCCTTGGTGGTGGCGATAACCGGACAGACCGAGGCACAGGAGGGGTTCCCGCACTGCATGCAGGGGCGCGGCAGGTAGGCCGTATCGTGCTCGGGAAATTTTTTGTGGTTGGAGAGTTTATAGACGATAAGCCAGTGCGGATCACGCATACGGTCAAAAGGATCCGGGTTGGGCGGGATGTTGTTTTCGGCCTGGCAGGCAACGACACAGGCGCCGCAGCCCGTGCATTTGTCTATATCGATGACCATGCCCCATCTGATTTCAAAATGGTGATGTATGCGCATTGATTCCGACATGCTGTCCGCCCTTTAGAATTGAATAGTGAATAGTGACGATTGAATAGTGCTGCACCCGAGTGTGCTGCAGTATCCGGAGCCGGCTGCGGCTCGAGTTTCCACATGAGGCCGACCGAAGATTGACATTATTCAGCTTGCGATGCTCACCTGCACCTCAAAGGCTGTCCCGGAGCAGAGCCCGCTTCCGGGCTCGCAACTCAGAGAAAGCAGGCTGTTTGCATTGCCTCCCTTGTTTTGGCTGAACATATCCAAGGCTGTATGGCCGAACCCGGTGGGAACGGCAACAGTATTGGTGACCACCCCCTCATCCAGCAGGATGCGGGCTTGTATGCTTCCGGCTTGGGTGGTCAGGGTTACGGCCTGCCCGTTGCGGACATTCATTTGTTCGGCTGTTTGCCGGTTGATCCGGACAGCTGCCAGGGCGCCGGATAATTCTTCTTCCAGATGTGCTTTCAGGCCGAACGGGGGCAGACCTGTCCGCGAGGAGCCTGTTTTTCTGTTTGCTTCAAGCACCAGACCGGGGGTGGCCTGCGGAGTGCCGGTCATTTGAGCGCGGCACATGCTTGCAATGGGCTGGTTCCAGAGGGTCAGGCCGGACTGGGACAGCGTTTTTCCGGAAGTCCAGGTTTCACCGCTGGTTAAGCGCCCCCAGTCGGCACCGAGACGCCTGCATTTTTTCCGGAGCAGCTCTGCGTAGGAGCGGACTCCGAGATCATGATCCAATGTGCTGGCCAGGGCAATGAGCAGATCCGAAGTCGGTTTTGCGTCAACCCCGGATTGCGTCACAGGCAGGGACAGCGAATAATTGTTCATGGCCGAGCCAAAGGGGGTGAAACTGTCGTCCAGACGTTCCAGAAAATAGGGATTGGGGAGGAGGAGATCGGATCGGGCCGCTGTTTCGTCCATGAATTGACTGAAGTTGACCGTGAAGGGGACCGTATCGAAAAAATCAGTGGTTTTCCGGGTATCCGGGAGCGCATACGCGGGATTGGCTTCATGCACGAAAAGAATTTCCGGACTTTTGATCTTGCCTGTTGCGCAGTCCTGGATGTAGCCGCAAAAATCCTGTGAATTCTCTATTGAAGGCCCTCCGGCCGGATCGAGTACTGTTTCAGGGCCGGGAAGGCAGGTGATGCCGCCCGAGGTGTTAATGCGCTTCAAGAGCAGGTTCAGACTCAGACCGGCGAAAAAGGGAAAGCCGGGAGCCCCTTCCCCGGTGGTGGAGCCGCTTATGATCAATGGTCGTGAAGCTTGCTGCAGCTTTTGGGCCAGGTTTTGAATTGCCTGAGCGGACAGACCGGTTTTTCGGGCGGCCTGGTCCGGAGTGTAATGGGTGCGGACAAACTCGCGATACTCCCGGAAGCCTTTGGGAACAGGCCGGGGCTCAAGACCCTGCTTGAAAAGGCAGTAGGCCAGGGCCAGGGCCAGGTGGCCGGAGGATCCGGGATGAATCGGCAGCCAGGAACGGGCGACTGCCGCGGTGCTGTTTTGAAGGGCCCCGGCGTAGATGAGCTCTGTTTTTCCTCGGCCGAAGACCTTCTGGTTTTTGACCGTGGCTCCCCAGGTATCCAGGAGATCAGGCTCCAGCACCAGGAGCAGGTCGCTGTTTTCCAGGTCAAAGCCGAGCCGCCCCTGACCCTGCATCAGATCATTCCAGACTCGATTCTGGGCCAGACCGTCGGCGGGCTGCAGATAAACATGCGGGGAGCCCATTGCCCGAAGAAACTTGGAGAAAACCTCCCGGCTCGACCCCGTGGAGTCACCGCTCACGCAGGCAAGTGCGTCTGTCTGTCCCTGGAGGGGCTTGAGGAGTCCGGCGAGGAGTTCAAGAGCCTTGGACCAGGCAATGGGCTTGAATTGTCCTTGATCGTTTTTAATCATAGGTTGTTGGATTCTGGACGGGCTGTACATCAATTGAACGCTGGCCGCGCCCAGGGCGTCGATGCCGCCGAGGCTCAAAGGGTGATTCGGATTGCCCGAAGCAGTGATCGGCTGCTTGTTCACCCGCTTGATTTTCAGGCCGTATTCCGCCGAGCCTAGTTTGAGTACGGAAGGCTTCTCATCAAGGGCGCCGGTGGGAATTCTTGGAATCCAAGGCCAGTTCTGGGTCCAAATGGATATATCGTCGGTCAGTTTCCAGGCAGTGGGGGTCAAGACAGAGCCGGCCGCCCCTCCGGCCAAAAACATGAGAAACCCTCTCCGGTCCAAGGCCATAATTTACTCCGTTTTCTTATTTGTGACACAGGTAACAGGCATTGCTCGTGTTTTCCCGGGCATGGCAGCGTTCGCATTCATGCATCTTCATGATATCCCTGCTGTAGCCGGTGAGTTTGTTTTCATAATACGGCGGCAGGCTGTCGGCGTTTTCCATGTCCTGATGGCACTCTGTGCATTCATACGTGTCGTGGGCGATATGGGAAAAGTAGACATTGTCCGGCTGGCCCTGATAGGTGTTCCAGGGAACCTGTTTGTCCTTTTTGACATACTCGGAAACGAATGTCTGCTCCGAAGGGACGCCGGTGAGGGGCTCGTTGTGACATTCAGCGCAGGATTCAAGACTGGGAGTCCCGGCGAAGGAGCCGTCTGCACGGTAGTAATGACAGTCGACGCAATCTAAGTCCTGCAGGTCTTTCTGGGTGTGATTCAGGTGCCCGGTATGACTGAAGGTGGTGGGCTGTCCCTTGTTGCTGTATAGGATCTGAGGGAAAATGTTCCAGCCGAAGACCAAAGCAGCGGCAAAACCGGCGGCAAAGGGAAGCAATCCAATTTTTTTCTTCTTTGACACGACTCCCTCCGGGTCACAAAACGAGATATTCGAAAAAAGGCAGGCCTGTCAGCTTCAGAGAGCTTAGGCGTGAAAGCGGCCAGTGAAGCTCTATCCTTCAAGAAAAAGCTATTGGTATTATCTCAGATAACCAGCACGAATTCTTTGTATTAACAAGCGCAAATCCAAAATCCAAAATTCTATACTCAGGTCCTTCTCAGGACGTAATGCTCTCAAGCAGCCTGGGCAGAACCCAGTAAATGGAGGCAACCACATCCTTTTCTTAAACGCTATTAGCCATGAAAGTCAAAGATTGTCAAGGGTTGATGTTCGGCAAATTTGTCGTACAAAAAAGGCCATGGGAATTTTCCATGGCCTCTGGAGTGATCTCTGGCGGAGAGGGAGGGATTCGAACCCCCGGAGGGCGTTAACCCTCAGTAGTTTTCAAGACTACCGCCTTTAGCCACTCGGCCACCTCTCCATGCTGAATTGAAAAAATTTTGATGCCATTGTCTGTTTGAGATCATTGCTGTGGCAACACACGATCAAAAAAGTTTATCTGCATCAAATTTTTTTTTCAAGGATGAATGTTCAGTCCTCCTTGACCGGCCTGACGGATCATGACGTTCAGGATTTGAAGTTCTTGGCCCGGATTTTCTGGATCAATGAACACCTGGTGGAAAGAGCTCTGGATTTCAGTTTGGATGCCGGGACAAGTAGGTTTCCAGCCTGTCCAGCCCCAGGGCGATGTTTTCCATGGAATTGGCATAGGAAAAACGGAGATAGCCCTCCCCGTTTTGTCCGAAATCAATCCCGGGGGTGACCCCGAGATGGGCTTTTTCCAGGATGTCGAAAGCCAGTTTCAGGGAATCGGCATTGAATCGCCTGCAGTTGGCCAGGATGTAAAACGCCCCTCTGGGCTCGCTTTTGATGCCGAATCCCAACTGTTTGAGCCGCTCGATCATGTACTGCCGGCGCTGATCATAGGTTTTGACCATTGCGGCGACGTCCGCTTCAGCCTCTTTGAGGGCGGCTATCCCTGCCCACTGGTTCATGGCCGGGGCGCAGATGAACAGGTTCTGGGCCATTTTCTGGATATCCCGGATAAAATGCTTCGGGGTGATCACATAACCGAGCCGCCAGCCGGTCATGGCGTAGCGTTTGGAAAATCCATTGAAAACAAAGGCCTTGTCTGTGAATTCCAGTATGGAATGCGCTTTTTCACCGTATTCCAGGCCATGGTAGATTTCGTCGGAGAGGATATAGGTTTCGAGCTCAGACAGCTGACGCATCCTTTCTGCAGAGAGCAGAGTGCCGGTCGGGTTGGCCGGGGAATTGATCATCACCGCTCTGGTTTCGGAACTCAGGACTTTTCGGATATCCTGGACCCGGTATTGAAAGCCGTCTTCTTCATGCACCGGCACGGGAACGGGTCTGCCCCGGGCAAAGGTGATGAAGTTGGCATAGCAGGCATAGGCCGGGTCGGACACAATCACCGAATGCCCGGGCTCCAGGAGGACGGCCAGGCACAGGAGAATCGCCGGAGAGGTCCCAGATGTCACGAGGATTTGATCGGGGTGCAGATGCACGCCGTAGCGCTGCCGATAGTCCTCGCAAATCGCTTCTCGGAGTTCCAGGAGGCCGAGACTGTGTGTATAGTGGGTCCGGCCGTCCTGCAGGGCCCGGAGCGCGGCTTCCTTGATGCAGGCCGGGGTATCGAAATCAGGCTCTCCGATTTCCAGATGCACGATATCATGTCCCTGGCATTCCAGTCGCTGGGCTGATTCCAGGACATCCATGGCCAGAAAGGGCTTGATGCATTGCGAGAGTTGTGATGCTTGCATAGGGGCTCTCCGGAGGATTTCGGTTTTTGAATTTTAAATATTGGCTTTTCCGAGATACCCGGCAAACGGGTCAAAAAGAACGGCAGTTACAGAAGCATTGTCAAATAAGGTATACAACTCTTGAGACGCCGTACTAGTCCACATCCCAGTCCGGTCCGTTCGGGGTGTCCATCAGAGTCACCCCCAGGGCGCTCAGCTGATCGCGGATGGCGTCGGCCTGTTCAAAGTCTTTGGCTTGTCGGGCCTTTTGCCTCTCGGCTATCAGCTGTTCCACAAGCTCGATGCGGATTGTGTTACGTTCGGCCTTGGATCGGCGCAGTTCAGCGAGCATTTTGCTGGGATCGCGTAAAGGGAGGCCGAGGATTTGGGCCAGTTGATCCAATTCATGCAGAAAAGCCGTCAACAGCTGCTTCCCTTCTTTGCTTTTTCGAAGGGATTTCTGATCGAGCAGGCGATTGATCAGGCGGTTCTGGGTGAAGAGGTGCCCTAAAGCGCCGGCGGTATTCAGATCATCCTCCAGGTTCTTTCTCCAAAGATCGGCCGAGGATTGAAATTCCGCTGTCATGTCCTGAGGGAGATTCTGGGCGTTCCATTTCTGATTCTCTAAGGCCGACTCCGCCTGCCTTCGTGTCTGCAGCAGGCGTTTGAGGCTTCGTTCGGATTCCTGGAGGTTTTCACGGCTGAAGTCCAGAGGGCTTCTGTAGTGCTTGCCCATGAGGAAGAATCTGAGCACTTCAGGCCGGTAATCCTGGAAAATATCCCTGATGGTGATGAAATTTCCCAGAGATTTAGACATCTTTTCGCTTTTGACCCGGACAAAACCGTTGTGCAGCCAGTATTTGACAAAAGTCTTTCCACTGGCGGCTTCACTCTGGGCCCGCTCGTTTTCGTGATGCGGAAACGCCAAATCCTGCCCGCCTCCGTGGATATCCAAAGGCAGTCCCACGTACATTTCGCTCATGGCGGAACATTCAATGTGCCAGCCCGGCCGGCCTTGTCCCCAGGGACTGGACCAGGACGGTTCATCAGGCTGGGATTTTTTCCAGAGGGCGAAATCCAGGGGATCTTCTTTGGCTTCGCCGGGTTCGATTCTGGCACCGCTTTTAAGGTCTTCGATATTGCGTCCCGAAAGACTTCCATAATCAGGAAAGGACCGGACCCTGAAATAGACGTCGCCATCCGGGGTGGCATAGGCATGCCCTGTGTTCAGGAGCTTTTGAATCAGATCCTGCATCGGCTGGATATGTTCAGTGGCCTTGGGTTCGATATCCGCCTGGAGGACACCGAGCAGCTCCATGTCTTCATAATAAGCTGCAATGTATTTTTCTGCCACAGCCTGGGAACTCATGCCGGACTCTTTGGCCCGCTTGATGATTTTATCATCAATATCCGTAAAATTGCGGATAAAGGTCACCTCATATCCGGAAAAGCGAAGGAATCGGACCAAAACGTCAAAGACAACCGCGGCCCGGGCATGGCCGATATGACAATAATCATAGGCCGTGATGCCGCAGACATACATGGAAACCTTTCCGGGCTGGTTGGGGGTGAAAATTTCCTTTTCGCCGCTCAGGGTGTTGTAAAATTTCATGGGGGCCTTCATGCCTTATTGGTTCATCGCTGTCATAGAAAACAAGAATATGTGTTGCTCCGATGCAGTTAAAGTCCTTGTCATAGAAATTGGAAATTGGAAATTGGAAATTTGATGAGGCGTAATAGAACACTCTGCTTTTATGCATTTTTTTCTTGCCAATTTCCAATTTCGAATTTCAAATTTCATAGTAAACCTGGACCGTTGGGTTGCTGGTGGAGCCAGCTTTGGGGTTTATATCGATCCTTCCGAGGGCTCACAAATACGGCCAATCACCTGGGCCACGGCCTTGATCCCTTTTTTTTCGCCTGTGAAACCGAGACCTTCTTCTGTGGTGGCCTTGAGGTTCAATTGGCCGGGATCGCAGGCGAGAAGGGAGAGCAGGTTCTTTTTGATCTGCTTTTTCCAGGGCGTGATTTTCGGGGTCTGGGTTATAACCGTCAGATCACAGTGATCAAGAATCAGCTGCCGTTCTCTCGCCAGGTCCAGGGTCTCCTGCAGCAGGACAGCGCTGCTGATATTTTCCAGGGCCGGATTTGTATCCGGGAAAAGATCGCCGATATCCCCTTGGCCGAGACAGCCGAGTATGGCGTCGATGAGCGCGTGAAGCAGGACATCCCCGTCTGAATGGGCCAGGACTTCCGGACCGCTGCTGATGGGGATTCCTCCCAGCTTCATGGGCTTTCCTCTGCCGAAACGGTGGACATCGCAGCCCCAGCCGATACAGGCTCGGCCCAGGGAAGGCTCTGATGGCCGCAGGCACATCAGATCCTTGGAATGCGTTATTTTTATGTTTTCCGGATCGCCCTCCACCAACTGAACCTGGAGGCCGCAGAACTCTAAGAGGGAGGCATCGTCAGTCACTGCTTCGGTGCGCCGGACCGGCATTCGGTGGCTGTCTGCAATGGCTCTGCGTTCAAAGCCCTGAGGCGTTTGCACGGCGTACAGCTTTTCCCTGGGCAGGGTCGTGAGCCGGGAGCCGCTGAGCTGCTTGATGGTCTCGGTCACGGGCAGTCCGGGCGCCACACCCCGGGCCCCCTGCTCCAGGGCCGTTATCACGCGCCGGATGCAGGCGGCGCTGATCAGCGGCCTGGCGGCATCGTGAATCAGGACATGGGTGCATTCCCGGGGAAGCATCTGCAGTCCCTGGAATGAAGAGTCCCGCCGCTCGCGTCCGCCGCCGGCGATGCGGTATTCAAGGCCTAAATTGTCGGTTCGCGAGAGGGTCTGGATGGTCTCCTCCTGGAGATGGTGCTCGCCGTCGGGAAAGACAAAGATCAAACCCTTGATTTCCGGCACCCGGGAAAAGGTGCGGGCCGAGTGCCAGTACAGAGGTCGTTTACGCCAGGTCAGAAATTGTTTTTTTTCCTGGAGTTCCGCCAGACGTCTGCCTTGACCGGCTGCAAGGATGATGGTCCAGATGTTCATGGTATACTGATCCCGGGAAGTTTTTTGGGAATTGAGTCCTGAAGTCTTGAAATCTGCAGTCTTTGGTGTAAAAACTCAAGTTGGATCAGTAGAGACTGTTCAAGGTTTCATTAAAAAATTCAGAAATCACAGGGCTGCCCTGTGATTTCTGAATGCGGAGTCGGAAATAAGCCGGATTCTGTGTGCCGACCGTCATTCCTCTAGGACCTGAATTGCTCCAGGCCTCAAGCAACCTACCCGAGGACATCGGCCGGGCCGGCCTCGAACGTCCTCCTATTTGGTCTTGCTCCGGACGGGGTTTGCCAAGCCTGCCGCGTCGCCGCGGCAGCTGGTGGGCTCTTACCCCACCGTTTCACCCTTACCCGGCACTCACTTTACTGCCGACTTACGGCCCGTTTCCCGTGTGCAGACCTTTGATGTGCTCTTGCTGAAGGCACGATGGTTCGGTCGTAAAGTGAGTGCCGGGCGGTCTGTTTTCTGCGGCACTTTCCAGGGATCGCTCCCTCTGGGCGTTACCCAGCGTCCTGCCCTGCGGAGTCCGGACTTTCCTCTCCCCGGCACTCACTTTACTTTCGAAGCTTTATGCAGTTTTCCAATTTCCATGATGCATGTTTCTTCGGTCCAGGTCAGGATGTTCGGCAGTAAAGTGAGTGCCGGGCAGCGACGGCCTTTCCGACTCCTCTCCGGAACGCCGGACGTTCCGGAGAAAAAAGATTACTGTTTTTTAAAATTCCAGGCAAGTATCAGGCGGCATTTTCCTCGGCTTCGAAATGGTCCTTCCAGAAAATCAGCCGCTGGCAGTTGGGACAGCTCATGATTTGGGCGCCTTTCTGGAGTTCGATGAAGATCTGCGGGGGGATGCTGATGTGGCATCCGGAGCAGACGCTGTTTTCCACAGGAGCGATGATGGGATTGTTCAGACGGTGCCGGATGAATTCATACCGGCTCAGGATCGGGGCCGGAATGGCCTGGCAGGCTTTTTTTCTTTCCTCACCCAGCTGTTCCAATCGATCCCTGGCCTCCTGGGTTTTTATCTCCATTTCTTTCTTCAGATCGCTGTGTTCCTGTTCCATTTGCCCGACTTCCTTGTCCACGACCTGGAGCAGATTGTTTTTGCTTTCCAGGTCTTCCTCCAGGGCGACTTTTTCGTCCTCCCGCAGGCGGTTTGTTTTTTCCAGATTGTCCATCTCACGCATCATGGCATGGTATTCACGGCTGTTTTCGACCATCATGAGCTTATTTTTACTCTTTTTGATCTTGGCGTTGTCTTCTTCGATCTCTTTGTACAATTTTTTCTTTTGTTGATTGAGCAGTTCGATCCTTTCCAGGAGCTCGGACTTCTGGTTACCCTGGATTTCCATTTTTTCTTCCAGTCCGGCGATTTTTTTCGGGGCTTGCTCAATCACGTCCTGCAGCTGCAGGATCTCATCATCCACGGTCTGCAGGATGATCAGCTGTTCGATTTGTTTGATGTAAAGATTCAAAACGGTTCCTCCTTTACGATTCAGCGTTCGTCAGAGTGTTGATTTGAAAAGGCTCCCTGCCGGGGATGAAAACAACCTGGGGATCCTCGGCAAGAGATGTTGACAGTTCTTCGGCCCACACGGCCATCATGGCCTCTTCAAGGGCAAAATGTCCCACGTCCAGGGTCAGGCCGAGATGTTCGATGTCCTGGGCTTGGTGAAATTTGAGATCTCCGGAGATGAAAATATCCGCCCCCAGGGCAAAGGCCTTTGAAGCCAGCGACATCCCCGAACCGGGACAGTAGGCGAGCTTTGCAATATGCCCAGGTGCTGCGCCACTGCCGGTGCATTGCTTTTTCCCAAGGATGGAGTACAGCTGATTTTGAAACCGGCTCCAGGACATGGCCGGGCTCAGTTCGCCGATGAGGCCGTACCCGCAGGGGCTGCTCAAGCAGGAGATTTCAGTCAGTTCTACTTGCGTATCCGGCGCAAACTGGTGGAGAAGATGTGTGACGGGCTGTTGCTGCTGTTTGGGCACCACGATTTCCAGGGCCTCGCCGGCGAAGGAAAAAACCGGCTTCTGCGGGGCATTGTTCAGAGCCTGGATAAGCGCTTCATCCGGTTTGATTCCGGTCAGGCGGAATTTGATGCGCCCCGGGGGGGCAACCGGTTCGATGGGCCGGAGGCCTTTCAGCTTGAAGGCCTTTGCCAGCCAGGCCACCGGGCCGCTGGTTCGGGTGTCGAGACTGGTATGGGCCGCGTAGAGCCAGCTGCCGCTGCTCAAGACCCGGCGCAGGATTGAGGTGTATGAATCGTTGTACCTGGGAAGTCGGGGGCTGAGGGTCAGGGGGTGATGGGTGAGGATGAAATCGGCCTTCTGCTCGATGGCTTCCTGGATGGCTGCTGGTGAGGGATCAAGAGTAACAGCGAGTTTTTGAATGGTTTTTCCGGTTCCGGCGATTTGAATGCCGCTTTGATCCCACTCAGCGGAAAAACTGGGATCCGCTGTTTTTTCCAGTAAGGAGATGAGCCGATCGATGTGCACGAGGACCTCTTTGACTGACAGACAGCCGTTCTGTTTTTGGCATGATGCGGGATACTCTCACCCTGCTCTTTAGGCCTTTGTAAACGGCCCTGGAAAAGCGGCAAAAAAAAAGCGCTTCCCGGACGCGTTCAAGGAAGCACTTGTGATAATACAAAAAAGAAGGTCTGAGGAGCATACCCATACCTGAGTCATACATGTGAAATGTTGGTGGGCCTACCAGGATTTGAACCTGGGACCTTCCGGTTATGAGCCGGTGGCTCTGCCAACTGAGCTATAGGCCCCAAAAAAAGACAATCTTTATCCATAAGCCCGATTTTGTTGCTTGTCAAGAAATTTTTCAGAGGAGTTCCGGCATGGCTTTACAAAGCCCGCTTCCATGAGCTAAATTACTATTTTAAACTTCAGGGAAGGGATACACGATGTTTGCTCGAAAGCAGGAAAAGAAAGCTGAGCAGGGACAAGCCCCCATAAATAAAGTGAAGGGATTGACCCGGTTGGGAAAGCAGATAGTGGTCGCATTATTGTTGATCATTTTGATTTGGCCATTGACTCTGCTCTTGCTCTGGGGCGGGAACAGCCTCTACGCCATGTTGGATCAGACTCAATTTCCCGAACTGAGTCCAAATATGACCGAGATGTTCAATGCTGTTTCCCCCACGGCCTCGCCTCAGGAAAAGGGTCGAGTTTTGGGCGAAGCCCTGGTCAATCGCTTGGAGCAGGAACTGGACAGCAGTTTCGGATGGACGGTGAATGACTTGTTTTTTATGCCCACGAGTTGGGTGGATAACCGGGATAATCGGCAGCGGGGGGCGATTTTTGCCACCAGGATGCTCGTGAATTTTTATTCGACCACATTTGCCAAATACGGCAGCGCCGGTACAGAAAATAAAAATCTCAAGGAAGCCAGGGAGCAGTATTTCCCTTTCACGGCAGACAGCTGGTGGCTGCCGTCAAGCGAAAAGCAGTATGAAAAGGGCATTCAGGCCCTGGAGGCGTATTACCGGGATCTGGACAAAGGCGAGGCGGTTTTCAATGTTCGCAGCGACGATTTATACAGTCTGTTTGATTTTATCGTCGGCCGGGAATTTCTTGATCAGCCATTAGGGATGTTGGTGGAAGAAAACGAGCAACTCAATTTTTCCAAGCTGGATGATCATTGCTACTACACCCAGGGCCTTGTCCTGGTGCTAAGGGATTTTCTCCGGACCCTGGTCCATCTCTATCCGGAGATCACGGAACGAGGCGGACAGGAAAATATTGATCTGGCCTTCAGATCTATGGACAAAATCTGCACCTTCGATCCGCTGCTTGTCCTGCGGGGGAGGCATGATTCCATGCTTGCGGATCATCGTGGAAAGATGGCCCGCTATTTGATTACGGTCCGGGAACGCCTGAATGATGTCGGCCAGTCCTTGAGGCGCTGAGAGCGAATGGTGTATTGAAGATTGAAATAGGAAACCCTCTCGGAAATTTTTTGATTTTGCCCAGCAAACAGGAGCGTCCCTTCAGGTATGATGACTAAGCGGAAAACAGCCATTATCGGAGGCGGTTTGGCCGGAAGCGAAGCAGCCTGGCAATTAGCCGGCCGGGGATCGCGGGTGACGATTTTTGAAATGAAGCCCAGGGTTTTTTCTCCGGCCCACGCCAGCGGCCACCTGGCTGAACTGGTCTGCTCCAATTCTTTTCGCTCCGCGGATACTCTCAGTGCGGTCGGGTTGTTGAAAGAAGAAATGCGGTCCCTGGGAAGCCTGGTCATGCAAGCGGCGGACGAAACCAGGGTTCCGGCAGGCAAGGCCCTGGCCGTGGATCGGGATCGTTTCGCCGCCTCCGTGACCTCAAGGCTCGAGGGTTTGCCTGAAGTGAACATTGTCAGACAGGAAATTCAAGGGCTGGATGATCCGGCGTTGACCGGATTTGACCGCGTAATCATCGCAGCCGGGCCCTTGGCCGGAGCGTCTCTGACTCGGAGTCTTCTGAAAGCGATTGGCGGGCAGGAACTTTTTTTCTACGACGCCATCGCCCCTATCGTGAGTGCCGATTCTCTGGATATGGATCAACTGTTCTGGGCCTCGCGCTATGATCCCGAAAGCAGCGATTATTTGAACAGTCCCTTGGATAAGGGGCAATATCTGGCCCTTCGCCAGGCCCTGCTGGACGGGGAGGCAGTGGAAATAAAAGCCTGTGAATCCCCCAGACATTTCGAGGGCTGTCTGCCGGTTGAAGTTCTGGCTGAACGCGGAGAGCAGACCCTGGCTTTCGGTCCGCTTAAACCGGTGGGGCTGACTGATCCAGGGACGGGGAAGCGCCCTTTTGCCGTGGTCCAGCTCAGGCCGGAAAACAGGGAAAAGACCTTGTTCAACCTGGTTGGCTTCCAAACCAGACTCAAGCATGGTGAACAGCTGCGGGCCTTCCGGCTCATTCCCGGGTTGGAAAACGCACGGTTTGCAAGGTTGGGCAGCATGCACCGCAACACCTTTGTCAATGCCCCGAAGGTGTTGAAACCTGACTTGGAACTGAAACAGGCTGAGAATATTTATCTGGCCGGGCAGATCACCGGAGTGGAAGGATATGTGGAATCATCGGCCTGCGGGTTGTGGCTGGGCCTCCATCTGGCCGGACTGGACAGAGGGCGCTCTCCGGGCCTGCCGCCGCAAGAGACTGTTTTGGGAGGACTTTTAGGCCATCTGCAGTCCGAAAGCACAGATTTTCAGCCCATGAACGTCAACTTCGGACTGCTTCCCGAACTCAATATCCGGGCGAAAAAAAACCGGCGCAAGGAGCTCTATGTGGAACGGGCCAGAGAAGCCAGGCAAAGATGGCGGGCCGGTTTTTCACAGGCTCGTGATCAAGACCATGCAGAAAGACGCGACCTATGAAGACGGGGTGCAATGGTGCTTTTTTTCAATGACTTTGTTTTACTCTGCTGCCTCAGGCCTCAGAATAAACCCTCGTCCTCCTCCTCCTCCTCGTCATCATCATCATCTTCTTCTTCATCATAGTATCCCAGAGAGCCTTCGGCCATTATCAGAGATTCATGGGCCTCATCAACGATATCCTCGTCTTCGTCTTCGCTCGAGGCGAGTTCGATCAGAATGGGCAAGGATTCATCGGGACGGATGGTGCTCAGGGCTTCAATGGCTCCCAGACGCAGCGCCTTGTCGGTGTTTTTCGAGCGGGCCAGGGGAGCGACATGCGGCCAAGCCTCGTCCAATTCCCAGTTGCCTGCAGCGAGGATCGCCTGATAATGGATGTCTTCATGCCTGCTTTGCAGGGCTTCGAGGATCTGGTCCTTGAAACCCGGCACAAAGCGCATGCAAAAGACCGCAGTCAAGTTCCAGTTTTCATCATTTTGAGCATAAGCGATCTGCACTGCTTCAGCATGCCAGCCCTGTCCCGTCCGCACCGAGGCTTCAAGAATGCCCCTCCGGACATTTTCGGGAATATGCTCCTCTTTGAACAGTTCAGAGAGAGTCCCGGTGATTGTGTGGAAGGTTGCCTCCTTGATCGGCACCTCTTCGGGATTATCCTCTATTTCAAAATCTGCGTATTCAAGGATCGGTCCCAATGAAACCGCGGCTTGCCACCGGAGGGCCTCGGTTTCCCGGCTGTTGCCGACAATGTTTAACAGTGCGAGAGCCAGGTCGTCGTTCATGGCTACCAGGTCGCCTGCCAGTTCAGCGGCCAGAAGGCGCTCCGCTTCTTCGGTCCGGGGGTCGGTCAGGACCTGGTGGAAAATATGGCCGGCATTTTCCGGCCATTCCCACGGATCCCAATTGCTGAAACTTTGGATATCCATGTCCATCTCCTTTGCAAATGTTCTCACAAGCCCTGTTTCTGTTTTTGAAGATGGGTCATGCCTTTCACACCCGAGACCGAATGTCAAGCGAAAGGGGTGCTGCTTTGTCTTGACAGGAAAAAAGCTGTCGTCTTTGAGTTCTCCGGAATAGCACAGACCTGTCCTGTGCGAAAATTTTCTGTACATTTTTTCGGAAGACCGTAATGGACACATCGCATCTGCGCCTGCGCTGGCAAACGGTTGTCATTCTGCTTGGCCTGTCGCTCATCTGGGGGCGAATATGGCCAAGATCGGGACTCGGGAAATGGGGGCCTTGTTTATGGCCCACAGATGACGTCGTTGAGGAAATAAACCTCATATATTCCAGCGGAAAGCGATGAAAAATTACTTCAAAGCCCCGTACTGCGTCAGCGCCGCCTGTATCGATTCCATTCCCTCCCGGGAAAGAGGCAAAAGCGGTCTGCGGGTTTCCCCTCCCTTGTAATCCAGCAGTCCAAGGGCATATTTGAGGCCGGGTATTCCGTATTGCGCGGTGACAAGGCGATTGATATCGAGCATTTTTAATGGATGCGATGGGATGGCTCTTCTGGTTGTAGATAGGGGCGCCGAAACACCAGATGCGACTGCGCTTCCTGGTGCAGATCGTTCCTTGAGAGTACGGTCGCGCTCATTTCTAAAAGCTTCCAACTGAGTTTGACGGTCTTGTTTCCGTGCTCTCTGATATCGATGATATTCTTGGATGATAGCGTATTGAGTATTTCCAGTGCGCTGCTTTTGGGAATGTGTAAAGCCTTGCTGATTTCGGTCAGCGTAGTGGGTTTGCTTTTCGATGAGACAAAATCGGTAATATCAATGGTGCGTGCGGCGGACTTGTTGATTCTCACTGTTTCTCCGCGATGCTGATTATGTTCAGGCCTTTTGTAAAATCAAGATTCGTTCAGATTTCGGGATGCCTGACTTACAAACAAGTGCAGACGGCGTGCGAAGAAATCCGAACTCAACGAAATGTTGAACTCAGTTCAATATGTCGCACAAAACATTGTCAAGGAAAAAGAATATAACAATTCGGGCTTTTCTGTCAGTTGCGAAAGCCGGACGTTACTGGTAAAAATCTCAGGAGATCGGTGCATTGCGCTGCCGGCAATCACGAAATGGGCTTTTTTTTCTACTGAATGCGATGTCTGCGCACAAATTACAGGAACGCCTAATGGAAACGCCGAGTCAACTTCGCTGGCAACCGGTTGTCATTCTGCTTGGCCTGTCGCTCATCTGGGGGGCGAATATGGCCTTGATCAAGATCGGGAGTCGGGAAATGGGGGCCTTGTTTATGGCCGGGACCAGGTCTCTGGTGGCCGGTCTGTGCCTTCTGGTTTGGATCAAGTGCAAGGGGGTCCGGCTCTTTCCCTCACGGATAATTGTACTGCATGGCCTTGTCGTCGGGCTCATGTTCGGGGGGGAGTTCGCTCTCGTTTATGTGGCTCTGGAATACACCCTGGCCTCCCGCATGTATGTTTTGGTGTACACCGCCCCTTTTTTTGCGGCCCTGGGGGCTCATTTTTTTCTCCAGGGAGACCGGATCAATCCCTGGAAGGCAGGCGGTCTGGTTGTAGCCTTTGCCGGGGTGCTGGCCCTGTTCGCCGGCGACCTTGGATCCTTAAGCCTGCAGACGCTTCCCGGGGACTTGATGGGTCTCAGCGCCGGAGCCTTATGGGGGGCGACCACGGTCTATCTGAAGCGATATCTGGTGCACCGCTGCCTGCCGCTTCAGACCCTGTTTTATCAGGTTTTCTTTTCCGCCCCTTTTTTGCTGGCCCTGTCCCTGGCTTTTGAAAGCCCCATGATTTCAGGCTTCTCTCTTGTATCCGCCTTTTCCCTCTTCTTCCAGTGTATTCTCGTGGCCTTTTTGAGCTACCTGGTCTGGTTCGAGATGATTCATCGCTACCCGGTGAGCCTGCTGCATGCCTTCTCCTTTTTCACCCCAGTGTTCGGCGTCTTTCTGAGCGGAGCCCTGATTCTCGGCGAACCGATCCAACTCAGGCTGCTCGTGGCCCTGGGCTTTGTCAGCATAGGGCTTGTCCTGGTCAATCGAATTCCCAAAGTCAGGCTGGAGAATAAGCCCTGGAAGCGGCCCGATGCGTAAATCCAGAGCCTTGACTATGCATGCTGATCTGCTGCACCTCTCTCCCAAAGCTGGCTCCACCCGCAACCCAACGGTCCAGGTTTACTTCGAAATTTGAAATTCGAAATTCGAAATTGGCAAGAAAAGAATGCAGAAAAGCAGAGTGTTCTAATACGCCTCATCAAATTTCCAATTTCCAATTTCTATGACAAGGACTTCAACTACATCGGAGCAACATCTATTCTTGTTTTCTATGACAGCGATGAACCGATAAGTCACCCCTTCTCTTGAAAAAAGCTGTGCATGATGCGCTTGAAGGCCTGCCCGTTTGCCGGCCGGGAGGGCTTGGTTTCCGGAGCTGTGAGGATTTCAGGCGGGAGAAAGGGCAGGAAATCGGAGACACCGGGCATGAGGACGCGGACCACCGGGAACTGAAGGACGGGATGCGTCAGGTTCAGGATGATGCAATCCGTGTTCATGCCTTTGCAGGTCGCTTTGAGCTGCTCGATTTCCGAGGCGAGGTCCGGGGCCTGGCTGGGCTTGAAGGGCTGTGCTTCGCCCTTGTGCAGGAAGGAAACGGCTTTGGGCGACAAGCCGCAGCGCATGAGCAGATAGTAGTTTGCAACCTGTGATCCTGGCTGGACCTGCTTGTTGAACTGCGGTCTGGGTTTGGTCAGGGTTTCCCGTCCCTGGATACCTTCGGTGAAGCATCGGCTCAGGGCCTCCAGGGTATTAAAGGAGGCCCCGGGGATGAGCATGCTGTGTTCCAGCAGCCCCGGCTTGAGATTGTTGTTGATGTACAGAACCCCGATGACCGGCAGGAGTCCGCCGAATGAGAGATCCTTGATCAGGACCTCAACCTTGTTGGCGGCGTAAAAATCGATCATGTCCCGGATAAAGGGATTGTCGATGCTCTTCCTGTCGATCGTGGGCTGGATGCGCTCCGGCTTGATGGTCTGGATCTGGGACCAGCGTTCAAAGACTTCGCATGCGGCCTGGATGAGGGCCTCCTCCAGGGTGTTGCCGGCGGCCAGGCCGTTGGAGCCGTGGATATAGCTCGCGAAACTGATCGGCACTTTGACCCTGTGTTCCCGGAGCAGGGAATAGCCGTCCACCCAATTGCCGGCCAGGGGGCTGTCTTTGATCTCCTGAAGATCAGCCGATGTCAAATGGGTTTGACACCGGAGCAGGTCTTCAATTCGAACCGGGTCCTCAAGCTCGCTCTGATGGGCCTGCACAAAACCTTCCATCCAGGCAAAATGCAAGAATTGTTCGGTGTCCCGGCTGTGCAGAGCCGGGAGGTGGTGACGGACCTGCTCCTCAAAGCCCGGATAAAAGAGACCGGCGCTGAGCCGTTCCGCGAGTTCGGCATACGCGCTCGCTTCAGCCAGCTTGGCTGACACCCCCTTGCCTTCGCAGACGATCTGCAGATCGTCGATCCAGACCCGGCTCCAGTAGAGTTTTTCCGAGGCCTGGACGCTGTGATAGCCCGCTTTGAGATCCAGGGCCTGCAGGCCCTTCTGGATCCTGTCCACGGTGTTTTCAGGCAGATCGCATTTGCCGTATTCGTTCCTAAGCCGGTTTTTCAACTGCATGCTGCTCATGGTTGCTGCTGCTTACATCCTCGCAAGACGTATCAGATGGTACCCCTTGCATGGGCATTTTGTCGATGACCTGATCATCTTTAATCAAAAAAATGCGTCGGACTTGCTTTTCCTGGGTGTTCTTTTCATGTGTGATGCGGATCGCCGCCTGGACCAGGTGGCCGTAATGGATTGTGCCTCAGGAATAAAAGATGTGCCCGGTGTAGGGCGGTTCCAGCCATTGGTACCGGGCGGATTCAAAATCCGAGAGGAAGCCGTCGTAGTAGTCCTTGATGATCTGTTGATAATTGTTGGGGTAGGGGCCGTATTTGGCGAGAGCCGATTCTTCGGCAGGGGGGCGGGAGGCACAGGCGTTCAGGGCAAACAGGAACAGGATGGTCAGGCCGAAGAGGTGCTTGGTTTGCATGTTTTCTCCTTGGGCTTGAGGTTGGTCTGAGCAGAGGAGTATGCATAGCAAAAAGCTCGGAAAAAATCCAGCAGCGCTTCATGGTTCAGGATCTTGGCCTTCAGGGGGCATGAACCAGTCTTTTTTGCGGTAGACGAGATTCTGGCTTCTGGCGATCACGAGGCCGCTCTCTGCATCGCTGACCAGGATATCATAGACCGCAGTGGGCCCTTGGGCATGGACTTCTCTGGCTTCGGCCAGGAGTCGATCCCCGGGCCGGCTGGGCTGGAGAAAATTGATGGCCACGTTCAGGGCCACGGCGGTCTGGCCTGAAGAATTGCTGGCCGCGGCAAAGGCAATGTCGCTCAGAGCAAAAATCAGGCCGCCGTGGGTCAGACCGTGAAAATTGGCCATATCAGGGGAGACGGTCAGCGTGGCCCGGCTCTGACCAGGGGATGGAATCTCCACTTTCGCTCCCAGATGATTGGCAAAGGGATCAGATTGGATGTGTCTGGCAATGGCCTGGTACCGTGCTGTGTTGTTGTCGGCTGTCATAAACAACTCCTTATTCATGACGGGGTTCATTCTGGGATCTCAAAGACCACGCTGACCACAGGCTTGCCTCCGCGTGTCTGAAAACCGGAGACCTCCAGGCAGTGATCCCCGTGCGTGATCCCGAATTCAAGCTCATCCCCGGCAAAGACTTCCGAGTGATAGGAAACCTGAAAACCGGTCAGATTTGGACGGGATTGCCGCAGGCAGAGGGTGTCGAAGGCCCAGCGGAGATATTCGGTGTTGTTGACATGGCCATTGATGTCCAGGGCACTGGCCGGAACCTGGATGTGAAAGACGGGTTCAGGCCTGTGCCTGGGTTTGATGCGGCGAAGGGGGGCCTTCAGAGCCCGTTCTTCCTTGATGGGAAATGGTTTCTCCATCTGTCGCAGGTTTTCCGGCCGAATTTTGTTCCGGTTGAGGACCATCCAGCTTGAGCTGGCAGCGAACAGCTGCCCGTCCGCCGGATCCCTGCCGAGAAACTCCCGGGCGGCCTGGAGCCGGTTAAGGCCGCTGGGCCAGGTGCTCAGAATCAACTGGGAGCCGAATCGAGGCCAGTGGAAGACCTCCACCCGGATGACTGAGAGCACCCAGAACAGCCCCCTGGGCTCCAGGTCGGCAAAGCCCCAGCCGAGCCGGTCGGCATGGTTCGAGGCCACTTCCTGCATCTGCCGCAGGAGATCGTGGGGATAGAGGGTGCCGTCCGGACCGCATTCATAGGTCCTGACCCGAAGGGTTTCAGATTGGATGCTGCTCATAGACTGCGATCAGTAAGGGCGGTCAGGGTTCTTTTCTCTTGTGTATCGCCTCGGCCGCAGCCGTGAGAAAGCCCCGGACATCGTTTTCCTTGCTGTCATAGCTGGCCACCAGCCGGACTTCAGAGGCCTGCGGGTCGAAGACATAAAAGAGATAGTCCTCCTGAATGCGCGGGATGGACTCGGCAGGCAGCCGGCAGTAGACCATGATGCCTGGGTTCACTGCTGAGCTTCAGCCCGGGGATTTCCATTGCGATCTCCTGATTTTTTGGATCGTTGATCACAGTTTTTTTTCGACTCAAATCATTTCCGCTGGGCGGACCTCTGATCGACGGTCTTTCCAAGAGGCCGGATTCAGGGAAAATAGGGCGGGTGATCTTCTTTTGTCAAGAAAGGGTGGCTCATGCACTTGACAAAATAATTTTTGCCGAGTATATCGGCAAATATCATAATAATTGCCGATAAAATTGGCATATTGGAGGAAAGCATGTACATTCAAAGAAAACTTGATCTTGTGACAATTCTTTCACAGAGATCCTGTTTTTTGTTCGGACCGCGCCAAACAGGAAAAACATCCTTGATTCAAAACACCTTGAGTGGGTATCGCTGTTACAACCTGCTCCGGACAGATGTCTATCTCAAACTCAGTCGAGCACCCGAGCGGCTCCGGCAGGAAATAAGCCAGAATGAACGAATTGTGATCATTGATGAAATACAGAAGCTGCCGATTCTTTTGGATGAGGTTCATTCTCTGATCGAAGAAAGACAAATTCATTTTCTCCTGACCGGTTCCAGCGCCAGAAAGTTACGGCAGAAAGGGGTCAATCTCTTGGGTGGGCGAGCCAGGACGAGACGGATGCATCCTTTTATCTTTCTGGAATTAAAAAATGATTTTCAATTAGTCAGAGCCCTGGATGTCGGCTTGATTCCTTCAATCTACTTTTCCGATTCGCCATATGAAGATCTTGAGGCTTATACCGGGAGTTATCTGAAGGAAGAAATAGCAGCGGAAGCCATTGTTCGAAATGTTCCCGCATTCAGCAGGTTTCTTACAATAGCCGGATTGTGTAACGGCCAAATGATCAATTATACCAAAATAGCCAATGACGCACAGGTTCCGAGATCAACGGTCCAGGAATATTTTCAGATACTTCGCGACACATTGCTTGCGAGTGATCTCCCCGCATGGAAACAATCCCGAAAACGAAAACCGGTTTCCACATCAAAATTTTATTTTTTTGATATAGGGGTTGCACGTTATTTGCAGGGTCGTCGTGGTCTTTCAATGAGATCTCCTGAATTTGGGGAAGCTTTTGAAGCCTATATTTTTCATGAACTCAGTACTTACTGCGACTATAGAGGCGGTTGCGATCTCAGTTATTGGCGATCTACCTCCGGTTTTGAGGTGGATTTTATCTTGAATCAAGACATCGCGATTGAAGTCAAAGGAAAAACTATTATCACGGAGAAAGATTGCTCTGGATTGAAGGCTCTTCAAGAGGAAGCCATTTTCAAATGGTACATTTTGGTGAGCCTCGAAGAAACTCCAAGGAAAATTGGAGAAATACACATTTTACCCTGGAAGGACTTCTTGGAGCGCTTGTATGAAGACTTTTATCTCTAAAAAATCCAGCTTGAATCCCAGGGAGTTTGCTGCCTGGGGTTCATAGCTGGATTGTGTTCAAACAACACCACAGAAGCACCGCCGAGGCCAGTCCAATTTATTACAGCAGTTTTTTGGTGCCGGCCAGGTTGGCAATATAACGGCCCCTATCATATCGTTTGTTGTAGCGGAAGATGGTATCCACCAGACCCATGTGCAGCCTGCCGAAATGAAGGGCGTAGCGCTTGCTCAACCAGCGGAAATATTTTTCCATGCTCTTCATGCTCTGGGGAAAACAGATTTGAACGAGTTCATCGATATAGTGGTCGGCCCGTTCATCAAAATACTCTTTCAGCTGCGGTTCTGGTCCGCCGGGAATTGGCTGATATTCCTGGACAAAGACATAGGCTCCTGGCAGAGAACGGAGGAAGCGAAAGCGTTCAAGATCCTCGGCCAGGGTGGTGTTGTAGCCGTACATGCAGATAAATTCCACGTTTTCTTTGGCTCCGAAATGGAAAAGAGCGTATTTTTGTCTGAGTTCTTCCAGATTTCTGGTGTCGTTTAAACTGAAATGATAGACGGTCCGGGTAAACTTGACATTGGAGCAGGGAATGGCCCGAATGAGGCGGGCTTTTTCCTCATCAACCAGATGCAGGTCCAGGGTTTGATTGAAATTGACCTGGAGTTTTTTGCTGATCATTTCCTGCAGGAACCTGTTGCAGTCAGGATGGGCCAGAATGTTGTCATCAAGGAGGATGAGCTTTTTCTTTTCGCCACCTCTGGTCAGAGAGTCGATATCACAGACTTGACGGGGCGGTCCTTCTTTGAGCGGCACGATGCAAAACCCGCAGTGAAAGGGGCAGCCCCGGGTCAGGAACCCAAGGGCACGATCACCCAATCCAGGATAGAGCTCACAGTCCGGTTCTGCTGCCTCTACTTCAGGAGGCAGACGGGTCTGGATATCAAAACCTGACCCTCCACATTTGAGGGAATCACCGTAATAAGCCCCCATCTTCTGCAGTCGTTGACCAGAAGCCGGAACGGAAAAGATGCTGCTGGCAAAGACCGCCTCGGCTCGTGGTTCGTAGGCCTCTTTTTTCATCAGTCTGCAGCTGCGCCCCTGTGCTTTATAAAAACCGGCCAGTTTCATCAGGGCCAGGTTGGGCAGCCTGCCGTCCACATCAACCAGGAGGATGGACCTGTGAGGCAGGCGCCCCATTTTTTTAGGCGAGACCTGCACCGGAGTTGCAGGCCGCACCTTTTCAGGAAGATGAAGGGTTTTGGAGCACAGTTTTTCTGCAGGAAAGTGATCGTTTCCTGTGCCCCCGAGCCTCAGCAGACACTGCATGACTGGGAAAAGCTGGTCGAGTAGATCTATCCAGTCTGAAAAAAGGTCCGCAGGGCAAAAGTAGTCCGGTTTGTCGAGGAGCAGCACCCCGGGGAAATGCAGAGGGTTTGGATAGCTGGGGAGTGCATCGTGCAGATGGCGGGCGGCATCCAGAAGGGGCAGCAGCACACGCTGATATTCAGGAGGAATGCACTCCCACTGTTTTGAGATATCCGTTTCTTTGGCCATCCAGTGTGAGGTGTCGAGAGCCAGATGCCTTTGGATGGCCTGTTGCAGGTTTTGCAGGATTTGAGCCGGCATATAGCGCTGATGCCGGATAGCCCGATAATGAAGATTGCTGAGAAAGGCTTTTGGATCGGTGAGAGGCGCCTTTGGGTGAAACAGGGAATGGATGCGTTTCAGTTGGTAAAAGGGGTCGCTGAAATCGAAATCATCGCTGCCGTCGTGGACGCAGATACGTGATCCATAGGCGAAAACCAGGTGCCTGGCCGGGGGGCTCCACTTGCTGAAAGGCGCATAGATCAGAGGCGGGGAATGCCGGATGCCCTTTTGCAGTAAACGTCTGCCGGCGCCGTTGGAGGTGATTTCCAGAGCGCTGAGCCTGGCGGGACTTTCCACTATGCCTTTGCGGGCCGTATGTTCGACCCAGACCAATTCCAACTGCAGTGGCTTTTTTGGGTGCTGTAGCAGATCTTGGAGGTGGAACGGCAGGTGATGCAGGTATTCAACACAGCCGCTGCCGGCCAGAGCCAGAACTTTCAAAAGCTCGGAATCTTTTTCTGCATCAGGGGAATGCAGGATGTGCCATTTCTTGAGCCCCCGGTTGCTTTTTCGAAAGGCGATGACTCCGCTGTCATTGGCGGCGGCGTTGCGAAACCTGAGTTCAGAGACGTACACTGATCATGTCCTCCTGGTTGATCTTTGCTGCAGTGCAGAGAGAACAGTTACCACAACAATTTTTCTTCTGCCGGCTTGCCGGCAGAAGAAAAATTGATGCCTTGACATCTTGTTCGTTGATGCTAATTTCATCGCATGCGAACGACTCTCTCAATCGATGATGATGTTTTGGAGCGAGCCAGGACCCTGTCTGCCTCTGCTGGGCGGTATTATCAGCTTTTATCCGTATTGGCACCAATAACAGGGTCTTTGAACAGCCCCTTTCCCTCAAACAAGCCATCGCGCGTGTTCAGAGCTGGTTGGATCAGCCGTGCACGCGGATTGTTCGACCCACCGAAAATCACTGGACTTATTTTCAGCACATGCTGACAGGGGGGCAGGCCATGGGCAACTTGGTGACAGATGCGCACCTGGCGGCACTGGCCATTGAAAACGGCTGTTCCCTGGCTTCGACTGATGCTGATTTTGCCCGTTTTCCCAAGTTGAAATGGTTTAATCCGCTTTCTACTTGAACGATATAACGAGGCCAAGCAAGATATGTTCAATGAAATCGCTCAGCTCGCCGAGAAGTATACACTATACTGATCCAAATTAGCTTCTATTGAAATAGAGACCAGGAACCTTTGAATCAGCAGTCCTTGTCGGGAAAAACCAAAATTGGATCAGTATAGTCAATCATCCCCCATCCGCCAGTTGATGGGCGGCTCTTTGCGGGGCGGCATCCGCTGGTAGCGGAATTTGGGGTAGCCGACCATCATCGCCCCCAGGCTCTTGTGCTCCTCAGGCAGGGGCAGGGCCTCCTGCAGAGGCGGGTAGAGCGTGGCTGCTGTATTGAAGTACCCGGCCCAGCAGCAGCCGAGGCCCAGGCTCGGGGCGGCCAGCTCCAGGGTGGTCAGGGCGATGGTGCAGGTCGTGGGGGCCACGGGATCGTCCTTATGGGCATGCGCGACGATCAGGTCCGGGGCCCCGCGCAGAAAGACATCCTTTCCTTTCTTCCAGAAGGCCAAGGTTCGCTCCATGTGCATCATGGCCGCGACATCCGGTTTGTGTTCAAGCATCCAGCCCATCCAGTCCGCGACCAGCCCGGCCAGGCGGACCAGCTCCTCTCTGTTCCCCAAAACCAGCCACTGGGCCCCCTGGGTGTTGTGCCCGGAAGGGGCATACCGGGCAATATCGATCAGCCTGGCCAGTTTCTCCTTTTCCACCGGCTTGTCTTTGTAGTTCCGGATGGAGCGCCGGGAGCGCACGAACTGCTCGCACTGCTCCAGACTCAAGTCCAGTTCCTTCCTGATCGACGGGCACTGGTCGGGATGGATGTCCTGGTGCACGAGGCTGGACGTGGGACAGACCGCCACGCAGTGCCCGCAGCGGATGCAGAGCTCATTGGCATCGGTGATGGGCTGGGGATAGCCGCTGGTTCCGAATTCGATGAGTCCGGCCGGGCAGGCCTTGATACAGAGTGCATCCTGGTTGCAGGTGTCCTGATTGATGGTCAAAAGCGGCATGCTGTTCTCCTTTGGTCTATGAATGTAGAGGGTTGCCCACGGATGACACGGATTGACACGGATAATGAAAACAAACTTTTTTGCTGCTGGAATAAGACCCAGCAGCAAAAGGAGTCATCGCCTCAAGGCGATATCTCCAAAAGAACATTTTACTCCTTTCGCCAGAGTTTGGCCCTTCGGAGACGTTCGACAAAGGCCTTGCGCCGTTGATGTGCAGTCATGAACTCCTCAAGTTTCAGCTCAAAACTTTTGGACCTGTCAACAAGTGCATAGGCCTCGGACAGGTCGAGCAGGGCCTGGCAGGCCTCATCATAGGCCAGACCCGAACCCCTGTTCAAGGTGTGTTGAATTTGCTCCCAGGCCTTGGGGAAATTATTGGACAGATCCTTGAGATCCCCGCGCAGCAACTCGTCCCTGATCGGAGCTAGTCGGGCCATCCAGCCCTCCCCGTCCTCAATCTCAAAACGGCTGTAGTTCTTGGAATCATGCAGGCTCCAGGTGATGACAGTGTGCGTTTTTGTGGTCTTGAAGTCTAAAACATCGCCTTCTGCTTCTGCCAAGAAGGAATCAGCCTCTTCCGACATAACCTCATTGGGCAGCCGCAGCTTGAAGATGGCCGTCATCCAGTTGGCCGTATAAACATGGGCATCGAAATAGTGCTGCATCAAGTCGTCCGGATCCCCTTTGAAATTACCGAAATTGTAGTAATTGCTGAAACTGACCGGCGTGATCTGAGCCCGGCTCGAAATCGAGCGCAGATCGGACATCTCCTCCGAGGTCAGGTGCCTGTCGGTGGCCAGGAATTCATAGTACTGGTATTCGCTCATGGGGGTTTCCTTATTGTTATCGGGTATGGATATTCAAACGCATGTTATTCGTGTTCATGATCTTTCCAGGCTGATTGAGCTTTCACCTCATCAATGAGAAACCGCACACCCTGGTTGTCCGACGGATTCAGCCAGAGCATTTTTTCAAATATATGCTCTGCCTCATCAAAGCGCCCAAGACGCCAGAGACAGAGGCCATAGCCGTGCATGCAGCGCAGAAATGGGCGATTGTTCATGAGGCCCCACGGCAGCACTCCGGTAAAGTCGTCACCCAGGGACAGCTCGCCAATACGCAGACCGACTTCATAATGCCGGATGGCATCCTGGGGACTGTCATCAAAGGCGAGATTGCCCAGATGCGAATGGGCATCGAGGCAGCGCAGGTCTGCCTGGCAGAGCTCCATCAGGACCTGTAACGCCTCTGCCCGCACGGCAGCATCTTTGAGATCATTGGACTGGATGATGGGATCAGTAAAGGGGTCGTCAGGGTCGTCACCTGGCAGCACCTGCTCCATTTCATACATGGGGCGGGGTCCAAAGACGATAATCGGCTTGGCCCATTCTTCGATGGGTTCGGATTGTTCCCCCCAATATT
Organism: Desulfohalobiaceae bacterium S24; assembly: GCA_011389765.1. Lineage (GTDB taxonomy): Bacteria > Desulfobacterota > Desulfovibrionia > Desulfovibrionales > Desulfothermaceae > JAABTT01. The sequence goes on from JAABTT010000002.1 coordinate 98,526, forward strand.
CCTCTTGGGGATCCCAGATGCCCATGTCTTCGAGTCCCAAGGGGACCAGATCAAGGGCCTTCACATCGATTCGGTAGGATTGAATTTCTCCTGAAAGATAAGGATGGCCGCCATAACGCCATTGCTTTCGGGGTGTGACCGTAACTATGGAGCCGGGCACAAGCTCCCAGGCCCGACTCGCCCGCAAAGTAATAACCCGGTCTTTTTCCAACAAACGGCATCGGGTGCTCCGCTCCTTGACCGAGAGGACCGCCAGATCGAGCGGCTTGCTCAGGTCAATGTCATCTTCTGTCGCCTTGTGCTGTCTCCTTCGCTCGGGAAGTTTCTGCGTTTCGGCAGGGTAAGGATCGAGGTTGAGCCACCTGCGGTAGGCGGCGATGTAGTGTGCTCCTGCCGAAGGTTCCGGTAAGTCAACATCGCAGAGCGCGACCTCATACTCGGAACCGTCTTCGCGCCGGCATCGTGCCGTCAGCCCGCGGCGTATGTTTCCGTCGTATTTCACCGCGATTACTGAAACCGGTTCTCCGATGACAAAGCCGTCGGACGGCAGCGCGACGTTGGCCACAAAGGCCTGATGAAAAGCCCAGAGCTGCTCGTCTTCACCAGATGCGTCGACAGTGATCTTTGCGATCAGATTATCCAGCAAGCCGGGTATCCTGCTTTTTTTCGATTTTCGTGTGCTCATTTTTTATTGATCCTCACGGATGTCGTTTTTTAACATAGGATTTTTCCGGTCCAGGGACCATTGCGCCGGGTTTTCTGAAAATTAGAGACGGATTGATCAAATACTATGGCAATCCATAAAATTGACTATGTCTCCATTTTGTCCTACATTTTCGCTATGAAAATTTTCAAATGGAATTCGGAAAAGAACGAACTTCTTGCCAGAGAAAGAGGTATAACCTTTGAAGAAATCATACAGAAGGTTGAAGCAGGAGCCAGGGTGATAGAAACTGAGCATCCGAATCCAGAGAAATATCCGAATCAGAAGATATTGATTGTCGACGTCGAGGGGTATGCCTACTTGGTCCCTTTTGTTGAAGATTCCGATGGGCTTTTCCTGAAGACGATCATCCCCAGCCGGAAGGCGACGCGAAACTATCTTGGAGGCAAACATGGCTGAAAAACAAAATAAAATAGAGCTTGATGACTATGAACAGGAAATTTTGGAGGCCCATGAAGAGGGCAGGCTCAAAACTGCGCCGTCTGAAACGGATTACCAAACTGTTGCCAAAAATACCATGAAAAAGAACAAAAAAATCAATATCCGCATCTCGGAAAACGACCTCAGCGCCTTGCAGCGCAAGGCGGCCAGGGAAGGGATTCCCTACCAAACCCTGATCGGCAGTATCCTGCACAAGTATGCCAGCGGATTCATGAAGGAGGTGTCTTGAAAGGAGTTGTGACCACCAAGCCCTCAAGGCATTTATCGCTCATGGAGTTCGTCCCTGGTCCAGGTTTTTGGACCGATTCTGGCTTGATTGCGGAGGAAAAAGGCATCAAGGCCCCTGAGGCTGGCTTCGCGATTGGGGTCATTGGAAACAAAGCGCTCCAGTGTTTCCCGGGTGATGGCGTTAATGGACGCCTTTTTTGGGAGGCCGGGTTTCGGGCGTTTTCCAACAGACGGTCGTCGATTTTCAAGGTGATATTTGCCATCTCAGACCTCATTGCTCAAACGGTAGTCTTCCGTGGATACTTTGAAAATGAAAAAAGCAGATTATGGCCCACTGATCACACGGATTGACACGGATAGGTTTTCTTTTTGCCTGCCAGCAATAAGAGGCTGGCAGGCAAATGCCATCGCCATGCGGCATGGCAGAAAGGCAATTCTTTTGGAGGTATCGCCAGCAGGTGATGACTCCTTTTGCTGCTGGGTTTTATTCCAGCAGCAAAAAATTATATTTTTCATTATCCGTGTCAATCCTGTCAATCCGTGGGCTCAAGTCTTCTTTTCATAGGCTGGTATTGAAGCTCGGTCAAAAGCAAAGTATAAGCGAATGAGCACCGATCAAGCATGCTATGGAAGAAAATTAGCACATAAACTGTGCCAGTCAAGAGAAGGATTGGATGGCGCATATGTTATCCAATATGTTACTGAGGAAATTCTGCTTGACAACATTTTATTAAGTATACATAATTAACACAAATGTCAATTTACCGTATCTCATGAAACTGAATCAACTCCTTCAAATCCAAAAGCTCTATTTCGGGCACGAAGAGCTGGCCAGGGCTCTGGGCATTACCAGCGATTCAGCCAGGGTTGCTGCCAGTCGGTACGTCAAACAGGGCCTGCTGGTGCGCATCAGGAAAAATCTGTACCTGCTGCGAGAGACATGGAAAAATATCAGCCTGGAGGAAACATTTGAAATTGCCAACCTGGCACAGGTGCCTTCATACATATCCCTGACAACCGCCCTGGATTACTATGGCCTTACGACCCAGCTGCAAAGAGATTTTTTCGAATCCATAGCTCTGAAGCGGACAAAGGAAATCAAGGTCGAATCAACCATCTTTACCTATACAAAAATATTCAAAGATCTCTATTTTGGATTTCAAAAAAAACACAATTTTTTTATTGCACTTCCTGAAAAAGCGATTCTGGATTCCTTTTATCTGATGTCCTTGGGGCGATATTCACTGGACATATCAGCCATGGAATCCCACAAATTCGATCAAAAGCTGTTGGCAGACATGAGTGAATATTTTCCTGAGAGAACCAGAAATCTATTGCTAACCCATGAATATCTTGCAGCAGCATGAGGTGTTTGAAATCGAGGTCTTGGATCTGCTGCATAGGTCCAAGATCCTTGAGCCCCTTGTTTTTGGCGGAGGCAGCATGCTTCGCCTGTGCCACGAAATCAACCGGTACTCGGTTGATTTGGATTTCTGGTTTATGAAGGGCGTACAGGAGAATGATTTCTTTCAGCTATTGCAGCAATCTCTTCAAAAAAGCTATGAAATAACTGATGCCCATCTGAAGCATTATACGATCATTTGTGAGGTCAGAAGCAGTAACTCACCAAAGCGTCTGAAGATCGAGGTGCGTCGCACACACAGAGAACTTGATTATCAGGAAAAAATTGCTTTTTCCAGGTTCAGCACCTTACAGGTGCTGGTCAAAGCACTCACTCTCGAGCAAAGCATGCACAACAAGGTTGCTGCGTTTCTTGACCGCGGAGAAATCAGGGATTGCTTTGATATTGAATTCTTATTGCGTCGTGGGGTTCAACTCCCTGCACTGGATACGGTCACACTGGAAAAATTCAAAAAGAAACTCCAGGGTTTCAAGCCGACTGATTTTAAGGTCAAGCTCGGCTCCATCCTTGAAGAGGATATGCGCCGATATTATATTTCGCACGGAATGGCCTACTTGATGGAAAAACTCGAAGCGCAGCTGAATTTTTAATTGCTTGTGCTGCTTTTCTATGCCCCATTGCGATACCGAGCAGGGAAAAGGCCAGTCGGTTTCAGGGCGCCAGCTCCCGGTAGCGGAAGCAGTCCAGGAGGTGGTCGTTGACCACGCCGCCGGCCTGCAGGAAGGCGTAGCAGATGGTGCTGCCCACAAAGGAAAAGCCGCGGCTTTTCAAGGTCCGGCTCACGGTATCGGAAAGCGGGGTGGTAGCGGGGACCTGGCCTGGCTTTCTCCAGGAGTTGTGTACGGTTTGGCCGCTGGTGAAGGACCAGATAAAAACATCGAAGGAGCCCCATTCGTCCTGGATCTCACAGAAAGCCCCGGCGTTGTCCACAGCGGACCTGATTTTGCGCTGATTCCGAATAATGGCCGGATTGTGGCGGGCTTCTTCCAATTCCACTTCTGTCATCCCGGCCACCCTTTCAGGATCGAAGCCGTGGAAGACCTGGTGAAAGGCCGCCCGCTTGTGCAGGACCGTTTTCCAGGACAATCCGGCCTGAAAGGCGTCCAGCACGATGAATTCGAACCACTTTTGATCATCATGCACAGGCACGCCCCATTCCTCATCGTGGTAGCGGATCATGACCGGGTCCTGACCCACCCAAGCACAGAGTCTTGAATCGTCTTTCGGCATTCGACGGATTCCTCCTCCATTTTTTTCGGTATCGGTATCGGAATCGGTATCGAAATGTCGATTGCGGTTCCGGTAGACATTCGACTTCGACCGATACCGACCCCGATGTGTGGAGGTTGCTTTTGTATGGTGTTCCTTTTCAAGGCTCGTTGCACATATCCAAACAACGCAGCGTAACGGATTCAGAAAAGGCTTGCAATGCCGCACTCTGATCAGTAAACTTAGTATGACAGCACCATGATTTTCTTAGGAGAAATAAAAACGTTTTTCAGTACTGGAAAGTCGATATGTCCGACTATTTCATTCGCCTGGCCCGGCTGAACGGGTTTTCCGGTCCCGAGGAAATCATACCCTGTTTCCAACCCGGGATGGACTTTGACTCGCTTAGGAAGTGGTGGGGCGATCATGGATCGCGGCAGACGGTGCACGAGGGATTGGATATCTGTTATCTGCAAAGACCTGACGGCAGCATTCACCCTTTGGGGTCGGGCCTGATGGTTTCGCCGGTGCAGCCTGGAACCGTGGTCCGGATCTGCAGGGATTTTCTGGAACGAACCGTTGTCCTCAGCCACGGCCGTGCTGGTTCTGAATCCGGAGAACTTCTGAGCCTGTATGCCCATCTCGTGCCGGATCAGGGGATGAGCACCGGAGATCGGGTCTCGGCTGAAGACATCCTTGGCCGCATTGTTCAATCCAGTGCCCTGCCGGACGGCATGCTGCCGCACCTGCACATTTCTCTGGCCTGGAACGAATGGCCCTTTACCTACGCTCACCTGGAATGGCCCCGGCTGAGCCGGCGAGAAGGGGTCCGGTTCCTCGATCCCCTGCCCTGGATCGAGGAGGGGCGACCGGCTGAACCTTCAACTTATACGGGCGGTGAACATGATGAAACCACACGACCATCAGACCCAGGCACCTTCGAAAAAGCGCTTTAGCGGTTTTCAGGTTCTGCTCATCATCCTGGGCGTGATCCTGGCCACCTTTCTGCTGACCCTGTTTTCAGTCAGATATTTCCTCTTTGCCAAGCCTTTCCAGCCGGTGGAACTCAGTGAACGGGAAGCCCATCATCTGGACCGGAAGCTTGACCGTCTGGAGCACTCCAGCGGGATCGCTTTGCAGGATCTGGCCGGAAGGGATGGGTCACAGCAGGACGAATTCACGGCCGACGGCAGATTGAAGCCGGAAGCCTATTCCGAGGAAGGGGCCGATCGGGAAGTCCATTTCACCGAGCGCGAGGTCAATGCTTTGCTGGCTCACAACACCGATTTGGCCAGAAAACTGGCCATAGACCTCAGCGATGACCTGGTCAGCGCCAAGCTGCTGGTTCCCTTTGATCCGGAATTCCCCATTCTCGGAGGCAAGACCATCAGGATCAGAGCCGGGATTGAACTCTCCTCGCTCAAGGGCAGGCCGGTGGTCAAGCTGAAAGGGATCAGCCTGATGGGGGTGCCTTTGCCCAGGGCCTGGCTTGGCGGCCTGAAGAACCTGGATCTTGTCGAGACTTACGTCAGTAGGGAGGGCTTCTGGCAGGCTTTTGCCAAAGGGGTCGCAGAAATGAAAGTCAGAGAAGGCGATTTGGTGATCCGGCTGGAGGAGTGAGGTAGGCTTTCAGTTTATCCAGCCCCTGGGCCATGTCGGCCCGACCGAATCCGATCCGAAAGCAGTTGTTGGGGTCATCGTAGACCGTTCCCGGCAAGAGGAGTACGCCGGCGTCCTGGCGCAGCTGCTCGCAGAAATCATCCACTGTTCCGCCCAGATAGCGGGGAAAGGCGATGGGTCCGGCCTGGGGCGGCTCCCAGGCGAACAGATCCCGATGCCCGGCGAAAAAGGCATTGAGCAGCTTGAGATTGTTCCTGATGATCCCCAGGTTTCGTTGGGCAAGACGATCATGGTGATGTAGGGCCAGGCCGGCCAGGTATTCGCTGGGGGCGCTGTTGCAGATGGTGGTGTAGTCCTTGAACGCGGCCAGGGCCTCGAAGAGTTTCCTGTTGCTGGTCGCGACCCAGCCGATGCGCAGGCCGGCCAGACCGTAGGTCTTGGACATGACCCCCAGGGAGACACCGCGCTCGTTGATGTCGGCGAAACATGGCAGTCGGCTGGAGGGGTCGTACTCCAGGCCGCGATAGACTTCGTCGGAAAAGACCAGAAAACCGTGATGATCCGAGAGCCTGGACAATTCAAACAGGAATCCGGGATCCGGCAAATACCCGGTGGGATTATGGGGCAGGTTGACCACCACGACCCTGGTTCTGTCGCTCAAATGATCCTGGAGAAAGCCGAGATCCAGCTCCCAGTTTTGCTGAGGATCCGCCGGCCAGGGAATGACCTTGGCCCCGACGCTCCGGGCCACCTCCCCCAGGGACTGATAACAGGGGGCATGGACAATGACCTCGTCGCCGGCCTCCAGGACGGTGTTCATGAAATTGAAGATCGCCTCTTCTGCCCCGGAATGGGCCAGAATTTGCTCCGGATGGATCTTTTCATAGAGCGAGGCGATCTGTTTTCGGAGTTCCGGACCGCCCTGGGATTCGGTATAGCCGAGCCAGAGCGAGGCAAGACCCTCCCGGGCACCGGATTCCAGCTGCAGCAGATCTCCCACCGAGACGCTTTCGCAGTCGGAGGTGCACAGCAGGTGGGGGGTGCTGAATTCGTGCCGGGCGAAATAGCGTTCAAGCTGAAAAGGGCGAATTTTCATGATTTGTCTTCCACAAACTCCAGAATCCGGTCAAGTTCCTCATCCGGGACGTCGAAGACCGTCCCCAGTTCGGGCAGCTTCCGTTCGGTGAAGGCTTCGTTGAAGCGGTTGTCCAGCTTGGTGAATCCGGCCCGGGCGTTGAAGCCGTGTTCGAGACGCATCATCTCCAGGTACATGCTGTTCAGCCAGTCCAGGTCCTTGTCCCATCCATGACAGGCATTGATGAGTTCCAGGATGAGATTCGGATGCGGGGCCACGGCCCCGATGCAAAAGAGGCAGAGTCCGGTGCAATCGAACATGGCCACGATTTTCTGCATCTTCAGGGACAGATCGGCCTGATCTCCGGGAGACGTGTGATCCACCTCCCCTCTGGCAGTCGGACCGCAGGTGTGGTCCGCCCCCATTGCCGAGGTGGCATAGGTCACGCCCATTCCCTTGATAGCCCGGGGATCATAGGCCGGCATACCTTGGTTCTTGACCACGGGGACGTTGCGCACTCCGAATACGCTTCCGGTAATGCCGGATCCGCTGCCCAGAACCCGCCCCAGGGGGGTGCCCAGGCGGACTTCTTCGAGGAGATCCAGAGCAGCCCGGCCGTCGCCGAAAGGGGCCAGGCCGGCTTCCATGGCCACGCCCAGGGCACAGCCGGTTTCAATGGCGTCCACCCCGATATCGTTGCAGTGCCAGTTCAGCCTGGCGATGTCGTCCAAATCGCCGATGCCCAGATTGGAGCCGAGCAGGACCATGTTCTCGTATTCCAGGGGAGCGACCAGGGTTTTGCCGTCCGGTCCCGGATAGACATTGGAGCACTGGATGATGCAGCCGGGCATGCAGGGGTGGGACAAACGCCCTTCCCCGCCCCTATTCGAAATGTTTGTGACCATGGCCCGGGCATTGATCTGCTCGGCCTGCTCAAAGACCCCCTGGCTGAAATTTCGAGTGGGCAGTCCCTTGAGTCCATTGACATGGTCCAGCATAGCCGCGGTACCGTAATCGCGGTAGGCCTGGGTCCCGGGCGCGTCCTTCAGGGTCTGGGTGTAGCGCTTCAAAGCCTCCTTGAAATCCTGTTCCCGGGCGAGGGGAACCTTGCCTTTCTCCGGTATGACCACGGCCTTGAGGCCCTTGGCTCCCATGATCGCCCCCAGACCGCCGCGGCCGCAGTAGCGGCTGGGACAGCCGTCTGTGTCCGTAATGGCCACTCCGGCGGCGTTGTAGAGCCGCTCGCCAGCCGGTCCGATGCAGGCGAGGGAAGCCCCGGGGTATTGTTCCAGCATGGCCTCTGTGAAGGCATACACGCCCAGATGCTGATAGGCTTCAGCCGGGATGATCCGGCTGCCTTCAGGTTCGATGATCAGGATGAAGGGGGCCGTATTTTCCGGCAGCCCCTCCAGGATGAGGGCCTTGATCTGCATCTGGGCCAGGCGCGCGGCCAGGGTGCCTCCGGAATTGCTTTCCTTGATGCCTTTGGTCAGGGGGCTCTTGCCGCCGATTGACAGCCGTCCGGAGCTGGAGACCGCGGTCCCGGCCAAAAGTCCGGTGGCAAAAACAAGCTTGTTGTGTTTGCCCAGGGGGTCGCAAGTCGGTTTGAGTTCATCGGACAGTATCCGTGCGGTGAGGATGCGTCCGCCCAGGTCCTGGTAGGCTTCGGGCACGGGATCGTAGCTGATGTTCTGGGTGCCGGTATCGACGCGTACAAGGTATTCCATATCTTCTCCTTTGCTTGTCATGGTTCAGAGCTCTTTACAGTATGCGAAAATTTGAAGGATTTTTTGAACATTTTGTTGTGTTTCTTTCCTTGCTAATTATTTTATAGCCTTAAAGTTCAACGTCGTAATTTCGGTACGAAGTCTGTGCTTATTGGTCTGATTTTATAAACAGGAAGCATAGTATCTATCATAAACCGCAACATTTGTTAAGATCGAATATTATGGGATTTTCTGTAGAAGATTACTGAAGATCAAAAATAACAAATTTCCGGGTGTAAGCAAAAAATATTTTCAAAGTCTTCAAAGCAATGCAGGATTCCCAGGGCCGTCACAAGGAGGCGAAGAGCAGCTCCACCCCGACCATGGTAAAGTTTTGGATGCAGTTGCTGTGAACTTCGAAACATGATATTCGCAAACCGGAAGGACACAGTCCATCCAGTCGGATCCCGGGAGTGACGCCTGTTTTGCTTGGTCACAAGCACTGGATCAGATACGCCTGTTTCTGATTCCCTGGGTAAAATTCAAAATCAAAACTCTATCCGGAGAAAGACAGGCCGGTCAAGTTTCCTCAGCTGATTTCACCGATTCATACCCGTTCGTGTTTGTATGGAAAACAGGAAAGAACTATGGATTTTTCAGAATTGATCACCCGGCGTCAGAGTGTGCGTGAATATAGTTCCAGGCCGGTGGAGCCGGAGAAGCTGGAGAAGCTCGTGGAAGCGGTCCGCCTGGCCCCTTCCGCCAGCAACTCCCAGCCCTGGAAGCTCATTTTCGTGGACCAGCCGGAACTTCGGGAAGCGGTGGCCAGGGCCACTTTCAGCCCGCTTGTCCGCTTCAACGCCTTCGCTCTGCAGGCCCCGCTCATAGCGGTTTTGACCCTGGAGCGGCCCAAGCGGATCACCCAGCTCGGGGGGCGGATCAAGCACAAGGAATACCCGCTCATCGATATCGGGGTGGCCGCGGCCCATTTCTGCCTCCAGGCCACGGCTCTGGGGCTTGGGACCTGCATGATCGGCTGGTTTCAGGAGCAGACAATCAAGGATCTTCTGGAGATTCCGGAAAAAACAGGCATCGGTCTTCTGATCAGCCTGGGCTATAGCGAAGCCCCCCTGCGGGAAAAGGTCCGCAAGCCGGCCGGGCGCATGAGCGCTTTCAACGGGTACAGCGGCGAGCCGGGGGAGGCAAAGCTGACAGGATTGACGATTGAAGAGTGAAGACTGAATAGTGCTGAAACAGGAGTGACGTATCGGTTCATCTTATTGTAAATTCGAAGCACGAAACCCGAAATTCGAAACAAGCACGAAATTCAAATTTTCAAATGACAAAAACAAAGATAGAGAAAAATACACTATAAAAGCAAACTCTTATTATTCTGCTTTTCTGATGTTTTGAATTTTGAATTTTTGTCATTTGAAATTTATTTCGGATTTCGTGCTTCGAATTTCGAATTTCAAATTTCGAATTAAACCTGGAACCTTAACCATTGAGGTGATCATGAGCGACTGGAGCACGCGATTTACCGCCAACATGCAAGACTATGCCGGCTATTCCATTGGGAAGCAACTGGCCATGATCAACGATCCGGATCTGATCTCCCTGGCCGGCGGTCTGCCCTCACCCGAGACCTTTTTGATCGAGGAGTTGCGTCAATTTACCGAGGAATGCCTTTCCCGGGAGCCTTCGCGGGTCATGCAGTACTCCCCGATACGGGGTGAACCGGGACTCATGGAGGCCCTGATCGCCTACCTGGAGCGCGACAGCATCAGGGTCGGTCCGGAGAACCTGCTCATCACCTCCTCGGGGCAACAGGGTCTGGATCTGGTGGGCCGGCTGTTTCTCGATCCCGGAGATCCCCTGCTGGTGGAACGGCCGACCTTTGCCGGGGCCCTGGCCGCGTTCCAGATGCAGCGGCCTGCCTTTCTGGGGGTCGATCTCGAATCCGACGGTCTGGATCTCAATCAGCTGGAGACCCACCTCGTCCGGGGCAGGTCCAGGGGACGGGAACCGAAATTTCTTTACGTGGTCCCGGATTTTCAAAATCCCTCCGGGATCACCCTGAGCCTTTCAAAGCGGCGGGAGCTGCTCGATCTCTGCGCGCGGTTCGAGATCCTGATCATTGAAGACAGCCCCTATCGCCATCTTCGCTATCAGGGCCGGGATCTGCCGTCTCTGTATCAGCTTGACCAGGAAAAAGGCGGCAGCGGGGTCGTCGGGGTCCAGACTTTTTCCAAGCTTTTCTGCCCAGGAATGCGGGTCGGCTTTACTATGGGTCCGCCGGAGGTCATTGAAAAAATGACCAACATCAAGGAGGGCAACACCTTGAATACTCCGAAGTACACCCAGGACATGTGCAGCGCCTTTTTACGGCAGGTGGATCTGGAGGCCTTTTTCCAACGCTGCCGGGTGCTTTACAGCGGGAAGCTCGAGCTGTTGCAGAAGCTCCTGGCGGGCTTTTTTCCGCCGGAGCGGGGACTGAGCTGGACCCGGCCGGAAGGCGGCATGTTCGTCTGGGTGACGGGTCCGGAAAATCTGGATACCTCCCGGCTGCTGGAAAAGGCCCTGCGGTTCAAGGTGGCCTTTGTCCCGGGGGCGGTCTGCTATGGCGCGCATCCCGATCACCGGCATATGCGCCTGAATTTTTCCTATCCGGCCGAGGATCAGCTCCAGGAGGCCGTGAAGCGGCTGTCGGACTGTCTGCACAGCCAGGATGGATGAGTGCAGAGCTCTGCATTGAGAGCTAAGTCTAACTGCAGTTTTTTTTCCTGTTTTGAAAAATTATGGGCTGGAGTTGGGACAGGAGCATGCCGAACAGCATGAGTGAACAGCCGACGAGCCCGCGAGGGCTCAGGGTTTCGCCAAGGATGATCCATCCGCCCAGGGCGGCGAAGACTGCTTCCAGGCTGAGGATGATCGCGGCGTGGGCCGGTTTGGCCTCTTTCTGGGCCACGATCTGCAGGGTATAGGCGATCCCGATGGAGACCAGGCCCCCATAACAGATCGGAAGGGCGGCTGCCAGAATAGAGGAGAGGGCCATGGTTTCGACAAGGAACGCCGTGCACAGGCTCAGGATGGAACAGACTGCGAATTGAAAAAAGGCCAGCTTGAGCGAATCCATTCGAGGCGAGAGCCAGCCCAGGATGAGCACGTGCCCTGCCCAGAAAAAGGCCCCGATCAGTTCCAGAAAATCGCCAAAGGCCAGGGTAAATTCTTTGGTGACACTCAAGTAGTACATTCCCCAGGCAGCCAGGACCGCCCCCAGCCAGGTTCCGAAGCCGGGCCGCTGTTTCCAGAAGAGGCCCAGCAGGGGTACGATGACCACATACAGTCCGGTGATGAAGCCCGCCTTGCCGGCCGTGGTATACACCAGCCCCACCTGCTGCAGGGAAGCCCCCAGAAAGAGGGCCAGGCCGGCCAGGCCGCCTCCCAGGAGGAGCGTCATCCTGCCGGCTTGGGGACGGATGGAGGAGGGGATCAGTTCCCGTTTCCGGGTCAGATACAAGAGGGGCAGCAGGGACAGACAACCCAGGGCAAAGCGCAGGCCGTTGAAGGTAAAGGGACCGACATGATCCATGCCTACCCGCTGGGCCACAAAAGCGGTCCCCCAAATGGCGGCGGTGATCAGCAGGAGCGAATCGGATTTGAGTTTGGACATTGATTTTTCCCTTTGTCTTGGGGCGCTTGCGTCTCGTGATTCCTATACACCCGGAGCCGGCTTTGATCAATGAAAAAACTTTGGGTCTTCGGTTTCATCTGCTGATCGTGCCTTATCGGTTCATCTCTGTCACAGAAAACAAGAAAATGTGTTGCTCCGAAGCAGTTGAAGTCCTTGTCGGATAAGGTTCACGGTTTGAAGAGGAAGATATTCGGAAGATACATTCTGGGTCGTTTGAAAAACTGTTTTTTCTTAACCGTGAACTGTGAACCGTGAACTTGGAACCTTTGGGTTGCTGGCGGAGCCAGCTTTGGTTCACCGTCATTGCTCGCCCTGATAAAGGCCGTTTCAGGGCACTGGCCTTTAACCGGTATTGAATCAGGCAGGGCGTCTTCAACAAAATAATCCCGCTAGACGGGGTTTTTCGGGCCGAGTTTAAATTTTTTTACTTTTTTGAAAAAATCGGGTGAAAAATACTTGCATTTTTTTTTTGGCTTGTGTATCTCTTACTCAGTTTTGGTTCAAAAATTTAAACCAACACAGAAAAAGGAGGTGGTGCTGCACAAACAAAACGCGTGTGAACACTTTGGAAGCATTGTTTTTTTAATGTAAAAGGAGGAAATTGTTATGAAAAAGCTGATGATTGTCTTGTTGTCCCTGGCCTTTGTGGCCGCCTTCACCCTGCCCTCGTTTGCCGGTGACTGGAATTTCTACGGCAGTTCCAGGGTGATGACCTGGTATGAAGATTATAATGATGAGCAAGAAGATCGGGGCTCAGTTGACGGCTTGACGCACACCCTGCAGGGCAACGCCCGGATCGGGGCGACTGTCTCCGGCGATGTGATCGGCGGTGGATTTGAGTACGGCACCGGGGTCAATGTCCGGAAATTGTACGGCGTTTGGAACATGGGCGGCGGTAAACTGACGGTTGGTCAGACCTACACCCCCTTCAACCAGTTCTGGAGCGCCCAAGCCTACGGTACCGATGCCGGCATGTTGAACGTCGGCGGCGTGTATGCCGGACGGCAGCCCATGGTTGAATATGCCTGCGGCGGCTTAAAGATTGCTCTGGTCGATCCGAGCACAGGCGGTGGTCTGATTGGCGCGCCTGCCGGTGTGGAAGAGATTGACCTGCCGAAGCTTGAAGCTGAGTATCACGGCGATATGGGCGCGTTCAGCTATTCCATCGGCGGTGTGTATGCCACCTATGATGTCGATGACGAAAGTGTTGACGCTTACGCCCTGGCAGCCGGCGCCAAAGTGAATATGGGCGCCTTTTATGCCGGTGGTAATCTTATTTACGGTGAAAACGCTGCAGACTTGGGGCTGTGGATGGATACAGCCAACGGCGCCAGGTGGGACAACGGAGACGTCAATGATGAAGAGAGCTTTGGCGGCATCATCCTTGTCGGCTATGACATGGGCAACATCGGCCTGGAAGCCGGCTACGGCATGATCGCCAGTGAATACGACAAAGGCAATTTTAATGAAGACGATGAGAGCGTGCTCTATGCCCAGGCTGTGATCGACGTTGCCGACGGCTTTTTCATCGTTCCGGAAATCGGTCAGTATGACTACAAAGAGGACTTTAATGGCGATGACGAAGGCAAAATGACCTATTTCGGTTTGAA
>JAABTT010000020.1 GCA_011389765.1 Desulfohalobiaceae bacterium S24
CTGGCAATCGGGCGAAGGACCTCGTGGGTCAAATTCTCGCCATCAGCCGGCATGAGGAGCAGTTGATACAGCCCCTGCAGATCAATCCCCTGGTCAAGGAAGCTTTGAAAATGCTCCGTTCCACCCTGCCGACTTCCATTGAGTTCAAGGAGCGTATTGCAAAGCAGCCCCTGGCGGATAAAACCTCCATCGATGCGCCGGAGAAGGACGTGGCCCCCTTGCCCGGTGGCAGCGAACACATTCTGTTTGTGGACGACGAACCTTCGATTACAAAGGTGCAGGAACTCTCCCTGGGACGTTTGGGCTACCTGGTTACCCCCCGGACCGACAGCCTGGAGGCCCTGGAAACCTTTCGCTTGGCCAAATGTTAGAGTCCGGTTCTGAGCTTGTATCGGATCTTTTGTTCCTCATCCGGCTTGAGCTTGACGGTAAATTTGAGGGTAAAGGCGTCCTGTTTCTCATAGGGATGGCTCGCATCAAGCACCTGCCAGTTTCCGGACATCGGTTCGAGGACCGAAAGAGTGACCGCTTCCTGTTTGCGGTTTCTGAGGCTGAGTTCCCAGGCTGATTCGTGGAGTCGGGAGCTGATTTGTCGATATTCGGTCTGTCGGCGTTCAGCCACAAGATCAAAAGCCTCGCCGATCAGGAGTCTGAGCCGTTCATTCTTCGGGGTGTGATCGATAGTGTCTTCGCCGATGAAGTGGAGACTCTGTGCGGAGTCTTCTTTATACAGGCGGACAATCCCGGCCGGAAGCGGCATTCCCAGGTTATTGTCCCGGGAGTTTTCAAAGTTGATGAAGACCTGTACCGGTACCTGCTCATTCCGGTTCCCGATTTTGTGCAAAAAAGCGTTTTTGTTTCCGGTCACAATGAATTCTTTATGCAAGCCGATTTTTTCAGCTGTAAGCAGACTGATCTGTTTGGTCTGTCGGTTCTTGACCGTGGTTTTTCGCTGCAGGTCATAGAGATGATATTCAAAAAACGATTCTTCCTTGAATTGTTCAGCACGTGAATCCTGCATGGACTTCATCAACATATTCTGCTGCGCTTTTTTCTGCTGTACCCTGTGGACATCCCCGGCCACAAGCTTGAGTTCGGCCTGCCTGTAGGTTCCGCCGCTCTGGTTGTCCAGGGTCACCCAGCCCGAGAGGTTACCGAGGGAATCAGCGGCATTCAGCGTCAGGACATAATCGGCCTTCCAGCTGATTTTTTCGGTCAGATAGGAGACCTCCAGCTGTTGTCGGCAGGAGGCCTGATTGCTGTATAGCCAGGTCAGGGTCGGTTTGGCAATGAGGTCGTCGGGAACCTTGGGCAGGATCTTGTAGCCGGGGTGGCCCAGGTAGATCTCCTCGTCAATCCGGTACACCTGTCCCTGGTTGTTGCTCAGAAGTTCCGCTTCAACGATTTCCTTGCGGTCCTGATATTTGTTCCAGTCCATGATTTTGATCGTTTTGCCGACATATTTGTCCAGAAGTTTATTCGCATTCATCAAGTCGTATTCATAGTTCTGCTCCAGGACGGTGAAACCGCTCTCTTTGTTTGAGGCGTTGACCTGAACCGAGGCCGGCAGGATATGGGCCGCCACATCCATAAAGCGCAGTTCCCCTTGACCGGCTTTCAAGGGGATGGAGCGGTTGTCTTTGACCAGTCCAAGATTCTGGTTATATACCGTCAGCTGGACTTCGTCCTGATCCTGGACCGTGCTCGTTACGATGTTTTCAGCCGGGAGATTTCCGGAGATCAAAAAACACCAGAAAAGGGCTAAAACAAGGGCTTTGATGCATATCTTCATGATGATATTCTTCTCCTTAATTAAAGTCTTGATTTTAATGAATAAAAAAAATATTTTTTTATGAAAATTTTCATTGACAATTCAATATTGAAGCCTTACCTCTCCTGCTGGCGGGCACGGGTTTTTAATATTTTATAACTAACCGGAGGGAGAGTCATGATCGACTTTGATTATATCAATGGAGTGTATCCAATGCTTTTTAATCGTACTTCAGTCAATACAAACAAATGCCCTTTCTGCAGAAAAAATGCGAGTACTTGTGATTGTGGTTTGGGAGCAACATCGTATGCGAGACCTGCAAACAAAGGAATAGCATCTTTTTTCAGAACTAAAAAAAGATAAAAGCATTGAATTGAAGCTTTTGCAAGAGGCTGCTGCTTTATAATGGGTGGCAGCCTCTTTTTTATTGCATGTGTCAATCATTTTTTTCACAACATAGATATGTTTGTGCTTCTGGACAGATTGATGGTTATATGAACGTGGAGGCGCGCTCGGCCAAAAGATGATCCAGCCAGTCCGGGTCCATTTCCGGGACCGAGGCCAGGAGCTTGTCTGTGTATTCGTGATGAGGCGGGGTGAGTATTTCCTGCTTGCCGCCCTGTTCCACGATGCGGCCGTTGAGCATGATCACGATTTTGTCCGAGATGGCCTTGACCGTGGCCAGGTCGTGGGTGATAAACAGATAGGAGACCTGGAGCTCGTTCTGCAGATCCTGGAGCAGGGCCAGGATGCCTTCGGCCACCAGCTGATCCAGGGCCGAGGTGACCTCGTCGCAGATGATAAGTTCCGGTTCCGCGGCCAGGGCCCTGGCGATGCAGACCCGCTGTTTCTCTCCGCCGGAAAGTTCCGTGCTGAAGCGGTCGATGTACTTGTCGGGTGCGAGTTCGATCTTGTCCAGGAGCTCCTTGATCTTGTCCTCGGCCTCTTTTCCATTCATGCCGAAATAAAACTGCAGGGGCCGGCCGAGAACGGTTCGGATCCGGTGCCGGGGATTGAGGGCCGTGTCGGGCATTTGGTAGATCATCTGCAGCTTCCGGAGATCCTCCTTGCTGCGTTTCCGGAGTTCCGGGTGCAGTTCCTGCCCCAGAAAAGTGATGCTGCCCCTGACGGCCGGCAGGAGACCGGTGATGACCTTGGCCAGGGTGCTCTTGCCGCTGCCGGACTCCCCGACCAGGGCCACGGTACGGCCTCGGCGGACATTGACATTGATGTCCTGGAGTACCTTCTCACGGCCGGTGTAGGTGGCATCTACATCCTTGATCTCCAGGATGATCTTGTCCTTTTCCGTTTCCACCTTTTCCTCGCGCAGGGAGCGCACAGACAACAGGTCCCGGGTATACTGCTCCTTGGGTTCCTTGAGCAATTCCCGGGTCTCTCCGGCCTCCACGGTGTCCCCGTAGCGCAGGACCATGATTCTATGGGACACCTGGGCTACCACCGCCAGGTCATGGGTGATGTACAGGGCGGCCTTGTTCATCTTTTCGGTGATCTCCTTGATGGAGGCCAGGACCTCGATCTGGGTGGTCACATCCAGGGCCGTGGTCGGTTCGTCGAACACGATGATGTCCGGCTGGCAGGACATGGACATGGCCACCATGGCCCGTTGCAGCTGCCCGCCGGAGAGCTCGTGGGGATAGCGCCAGCCGATTTTCTCCGGGGTGGGCAAAAACAGTCGTTCGTAGATCTCCACTGCTTTGCGTTCGGCTTCTTTCTGACTCATCAGTCCTTTCAAGACCGGGGCCTCGGTGTACTGTTTGATCACTCGGTGGGCCGGGTTGAAGGAAGCAGCCGCACTCTGGGCCACATAAGCGATCTGCGTTCCTCGAATGGAGCGCAGAAACTGGGAAGAGGCCCCAAAGAGCTCCTGTCCTTCGAGTTTGATGGAGCCCGAGGCCAGGCGGCAGCCGTTCCGGGTATAGCCCATGGCCGCCAGGCCGATGGTTGATTTTCCGGCTCCGGATTCCCCGATCAGGCCCAGGACTTCCCCGCGGTTCAATTCCAGGCTGACCCCGTTGACAATTGTTTGCCAGCGTTCTTCACTCCAGCCTTCAATGTACAAATCCTTGATCTCGAGTAGCTTGGTCATACATCCCTTCTTTATCCGGAATGCGCCGGGCCGCATTCCGGATATGGATTATTGAGTGCGTGAATCTCTCCGTGTCTCCTCAAGAGTTCAGTGCTTGGAGTTTGATCGATTCGTTCTGTATTCCAGAAATATATTTTTTGAGCCGTCCGGCTCAAAAAATATCAATCCTTGAGTCCGCTGGCGACACGCAGAAACCAGTCTACAATGAGGTTGACCCCCACCGTGAGAAAGGCGATGGCTGCGGCCGGCAGGAGCGGCGTGTAGATGCCGAAGGTGATGGCCCCGGCGTTCTCCCGGACCATTCCCCCCCAGTCCGCGGCCGGCGGCTGCAGGCCCAGACCGAGAAAGCTCAGGGCCGCGATGAACAGAAATACGAAACAGAAGCGCAGGCCGAATTCAGCCACCAGGGGCGGCATGGCATTGGGCAGGATCTCGTGGCGCATCAGCCACCAGACACCCTCGCCCCGCAGCCTGGCCGCCTCCACGAACTCCATGACCTCGATGTCCATGGCCACGGCCCGGGACAGGCGGTAGACCCGGGTGGAGTCCAGAACGGCAATGGTGAAGACCAGGGAATAGACCGAAGAACCCACCACCGAGAGGATCATCAGAGCGAAGATCAAGGTGGGAAAGGCCATGATGATGTCAATGATCCGGCTCAGGATCTGGTCGGTCCAGCCGCCCAGGGTGGCCGCAAAAAAACCCAGAACGATGCCGAAGGAAAAGGACAGGGCCGTGGTCGCAAAGGCTAAAGCAATGGTGTTCCGTGCACCGAAGACCATGCGGGAGAACAGGTCCCGGCCCAGATGGTCCGTACCGAAGAAGAACTGACTGTTGAAGAGTTCCCAGACGTCGCCTACGACCTTGGTTTCTCCGTAGGGGGCTATGATCGGGGCGAAGATGGCCGTCAGGATATTCAAAAGCACGATGCCCATGCCGATTCGAGCGCTTAAAGGTGATTGCCGCAATAATTTGAGCACTGGTCGACTCCTTTTTCCTTAATGCGTCTTGCGCAGTCTCGGGTTGGACAACATGGAGAGGATATCCGCCAGAAGATTCAAGGTCACATAGGTGGCCGCGAAAATCAGGCCGGAGGCCTGGACTACTGGAATGTCCCGCTTGGAGACCGAGTCCACCAGCAGCTGCCCCAGTCCGGGGTAGACAAAGACCACCTCCACGATGACCACCCCCACTACGAGATAGGCCAGGTTCACGGCGATGACGTTGATGACCGGGGACAGGGCGTTGGGAAAGGCGTGCTGGACGATGATCCGCAGGCGCCGGATGCCCTTGAGTTCGGCCATTTCAATATAGGCGCTGGCCAGGACGTTGATGATCGCGGCCCGGGTCTGGCGCATCATGTGCGCGGTGACAATGGCGGTCAGGGTCAGGGCCGGCAGGAGGATGGTGTAGAGCTTTTCCCCGAAGTTCATGCGGGGACTGATGGCGGCCAGGCTGGGAAAGACGTTGAACTGCACGGAAAACACGCCGATCAGGATATAGGCGATGAAAAATTCCGGAAAGGAGATAAAGGACAGGGTGGTGGTGGAGATGGCGTTGTCAAACAGGGAATTGCGGTAGAGCGCGGCCAGTATCCCCAGAATCACCGCCAGGGGCACGGCAATGGCTGCGGCGGTGGCGGCCAGGAATAGGGTGTTTGCGAAGCGCCAGGTGATGAGTCCGAATACGGGCCGGCCGTTGGCCAGGGAATTGCCGAAATCCCCTTGGACGAAGTCTTTGAGCCAGGTAAAATAGCGGACATGCGGGGGCAGGTCCAGTTTCAGCTCTTTCCGGAAGGCCTTGACCGTCTCCGGTGTGGCCGACTGTCCGAGCACGGTCTCGGCCACATCCCCGGGCAGGAGTTCTACGCCGATAAAAATGATCAAAGATATAACCAGGATCGTGACCACACTTGCCAGGGCCCGCTTGAGGACCAACCATAAAACGTGTTTCATGATGCATGCTTCTCCGGATTAGGGGATTTGCCAAATAGCGATGGGCCGCAAACCGAACCCAGTCTCTATTTTTTACAAAAGAGCAACTCTCAAGTTACTATTCGAAAGGCTGTCTATTGTCAACAAAGCGACGGCATTTTTTTGTTTTGAAGCCTCACCGGGTGAGAGTTTTCGAATACATTATTCTGTTGACAGAAGAATATGGAATTATGCAAACTCGTTCATATCGTTTTTAAAATTTTAAAACTGATCTTTGACTGTTTGGAATGTACCAGAGGGTCTTGGAAAATTGAGGAGCGAGACAATGACAATGGAAGCACCCAGGCAAACCTATTGGCAGATTCGATTGAATAGGGTCAAAGAGGCCTTGCAGCACAACAATTTCGAAGCCTATCTGGCTGAAGATCCGGCACAGGCAAAACAGGTCATAGAAAATGAGATCCTGGCGAATTTGAAAAATGTGCGCCGTGTTGCCCGCGGCGACTCCCTGTCCTTTGAAGGCACCGGCATGCTCGAGGTCATACACAACAATGCCGCCTATGAATGGATCGATCCGTTCGAAGCAGGCCTTGCTGATGAAAAGAGCTACGAACGGGGTCGGCAGGCCCTGCTCGCGGATCTTTTTTTTACCGGCTGCAATGCCCTGACCGAATCGGGCGTCCTGGTGAACCTGGACGGCTGGGGAAACCGGGTGGCGGGCCTGACCTTCGGCCCGCGGCATGTGATCGTGGTCGCGGGACGGAACAAGGTCGTGCCCGATCTGGAAACAGCCATGTTTCGCATCAAAAACTATGCCGCCCCGATCAACGCCATCCGTCACAAGACCAAGACGCCCTGCGCAAAGACCGCCTCATGTGAAGACTGCAACAGCCCGGAGCGCATCTGCAATGCCTGGACCATCACCGAGAAATCCTTTCCCAAGGGCAGGATTCAGGTTGTCTTGATCAATGAGGATCTGGGAATATAATAGAGGAGGTAAAGCATGACCATTGGAATTCAGAACCCGAATATCTCATAAATTTTAGGATTGTTTTTATTATCCAAACGATTGTATTGCCCCTTTTGATGCTAGGGCTTTTTGTGGTGCTGATCAAATATATCTTTAACAGGTCTGAACCTCTAAAAATCGAAAAATACTTTAAAACAAGGATTTTGGGATGACTGCTCGTATTCCCGCTGATGCTTTTTCTGGTCTGGTAGATTATGCCCAATTTCGGTTTGCTTAGGAATGGGTTAGGAAAAGAGAAAGGGGTTTGCAGGTCGATCCCTGCAAACCCCCGGTATTTCTGGTCGGGATGGCGCGATTCGAACGCGCGGTCTCAGCGTCCCGAACGCTGCGCTCTAGCCAGACTGAGCCACATCCCGTCAAGAAATAATCCTACAGTATCTGATTGCAAAAAGCAAGGGCACTAGATTCATTTTGAAATTTTTGTAGGGCTGCCGTCCGTCTGCAAGCCGGCTATCCTGGAGTTTTGCTGCTTGCTGCGTCCTATAAAACCTTATTCTCTTTCATTCGTTTTTCGAGCAGAGCACTCCAGAATTTTTTATCCATATATTCAACATATTAGCTAATTGCCATACCAGCTATCCTTTGCCTTAAACACCCAGAATTTGGAGCATAAGGGGCATGGTCAGGACGGAAAGTACGGTTTGCATGGTGACGATGGAGGCCATGAGATCGGTATCGCCTCCCAGCTGCCGGGCCAGAATAAAGGCTGAGACCGCCGTGGGCACTGCGGCAAAAATCAGGGCAACGGCCCTGGCTTCATCCTGAACCTGAAGCAGCAGACAAAAGCCGGAGGTACTCAAGGGAAACAGGATAAGCTTGATCAAGGAACTCAAAAGAATCCCCCGGCCGCTTCTTTTCAGGCTTTGCAGCTCCAAACCGGCGCCCACGGCCAGGAGGCCTAAAGGAAGGGCTGCCTTGCCCAGGAGCTCAAAGATCAGAAACAGCCATTTCGGTTGCGGGAGTTGGAGAAGATTGTAGGCAAAGCCGATGAGGCAGGCCAGGATTAAGGGATTGCGCAGGATTTCCAGGCATATTTTCCCGGCATTCCCCTGCTGCCCGCTCCCGAACCGGGTGAGGGTGAAGACGCACAAGAGATTGATCAGGGGGATCATGCCCAGCATGAGTACAGCGGCCAGGGTCAGGCCTGCGGACCCGAAAAGGGCCGAGGCCCCGGCCAGGGCGACAAAGGTATTGAAGCGAATCGATCCCTGGAAAACAGAGGTGAAGGAAGGACCGCTCAATCCCATGAGGGGTTTGAACAGAAAAAGCAGCAGAGTCATGCTGCAAATGGTCAAGACGAGGCTGGCGGCCATGGGCAGGGCGATACTGATTTCAAAGGAGGCGGCAGCCAGTTTTTCGAATAACAGCGCCGGAAAGAGAACAAAATAGGTCAAACGCTCCGCGCCGGTCCAAAATACGGGCTGAAGCAGGGCCCATCGTTTGAAGAGATATCCGAGCAGGATAATGATGAAGACCGGAATAAGCGCCGTGAGCATGGAGATCCTTTATTTTGGCCTATCAAGCGTGCTTGCCTCCGAACAAAAAATATTCTGCCGTTTTTTCAGGGAAGTGGCAAGCCGGTATTGTTTTCAGTCGCGGCTGCTGGTATCCTGGTCTCACTCCAGAACTCTTTCCTTTAAGAAAATGATTTTGGATTGAGTCAGGGTAAATTCCTGATTTTTTTTATATTCAGCAATGTTATATCTTCAACCTTCAATACTCTATGACCTTGAGAAAATGCATTCTGTTCACGGCTCTGTCCGGACTGTTGCTGCTGCTTCTGGCCGGCGGGCTGCTTGTCTATTTCTGGACGCATCCCTCGGCTCTGCAGTCGATTTTGGAGAAACAGCTGTCCGGAAGCATCGGGATCAGGGTGCGTATGGATTCCTTGAGCTACTCCTTGAATCCCCTGAAGGTCCGGGTGCAGGGATTCAAGTTCGGAGAGTTCCCTGTCCGGGAAAGCGGGGTGTTTGTCTCTGTCTCCGACTTTCAGCTCTCCATGGAGCGAACAGGAGGATTTGCCGGCAAGACCCTTGTGCTGCATCCGGATTTTACCGGGGTGGCCATACACATGAGTTCCGGCTTTGATGCCTCTAAAATGGCGCCCGGGGAACACGACCCTTCCTTCTGGGGCCGAATAATGACTGAAATAGTGGGGTTTTTGTTTTTTGAAAAGATTCGAATCGGACGTGTCCGTCTGGAGCAGGGGCGGTTCGATATGGAGCATTCCGGGGTTCAGACCCGGCTTCGAAAGATATCGGCGCATCTTACAGCCGAGAATCGGATGGTTCTTTCCTGCCGGGGGAATATTTCCCACCCGGTCCGGAAAATAGAGCTGAGCTTTCCGGTCATGGAGTTGGCTATACCCAACAGCTTCTCCTGGTCCGACCCGATCTTCAGAGCTCGCTTCCGAGTGGACAAGGGGCGCCTGGAGAGCCCGGATCTGGAAGCGGAGGATCTGGATCTCCTGTTGGATATGGAGTATGAGCGAGCCGTCGGCAAGCTTGGGCTGAAAACCTTTGCCCTGGGGTTGTCCGTGGAGCAGAGCAATTTGCCTGTCCTGAAACGGATCATACCGGCGGATGTGCTTTTGCAGGGCCGCGGGACATACGATCCGGCACACAAACAACTAACGATGAACGGCCTTCGTCTCCGCTCGGCTGATGTAGTGGATCTTCAAGGCGCACTGCAGATTGACCCCAGGGACGGCTCCGGTTTCAAGCTGGATATTGAGCATGGCCGTCTGCAGACGGCAGAAATCCTGGAGGCCGCATCTTTCGATTTTTCCGAGCAACTCGCCGGGGTGAGCTTGTCCGGCCCGCTTGAGTTCACAGGCGCTGTCTACGGCAAAGGGCAGGAAGCGGGCTTGAATTTCGAGCTGGATCTCCGGGCGGGTTTTAAGGGCCTGCGGCTGGAGCTGTCCCGGGAAGAACTTAAGCTGCGCACCGGATTGGACGGACGGATCCGTTTTCAGGGCGAATGGCCGGGTCCCCTTAAGATGCAGGGTGAAATCTCTGCGGCTCAGACTCGGTTGCGCGGAACAGGGCTTGAGCTAAAGCCTTTTTCCACGTCTGTATCCTTCGCCGGAAGCTATCCGCTTTTTGAAATCAGAGACGGTAAAGCCGAGTTCCCGAAGGTCGGAGTGGCTTTTGCCGAGCAACAGATCTCATTTGAGCCATTGGCCCTGCACGTGCCGGAGGGAAGCCTTGATCTCCGGCAAGGCGCCGTCAAGATCCCGGCTCTGCATATCCGATCCCAGCACTTCGAGCATCTTGCCTTTTCTCTGCACCACACGGATAGGCGGAGTGAAGTGAAGCTTTTGGAGACGGATTTCCGGATCGGGGATCTGGCGCAAAGGCTTAATGTGATGCCTCGGGACTGGAAGGTGCAAGCCGCGGAGGATTTTGCATTGACCCTTGTCCAGGAGCAGGGTAAGCCAGTGGACTTCAGCACGAAACTCGGGTTTGAAAATCTGCAATTCAGAAACGGGCCGGAGACTATGATCGGGGAGGGACTCAGGGGCGTCTGGCGCATGAGCGGTCGATTTGCTCGGGATGCTTCACGGTTTTTTTCCAAAATTTCCCTGGATATCGAGCGCGGGGAGGTCCTCATGGATCGTTTTTATCTGGATCTCAAACAGAAGCCCTTGTCCCTGTCCTGCTCCGGGGAGTATGCACTGCAGGAGAAGCTGGTATCGGACATTGATCTGTCCTTCGACCTTGAACATTTACTCCATTTCTCAACCCAGGGCAGTCTTGCACTTCAAAAATCGAATCCCAAATTTCATCTTGCTCTGAGTGTTCCCCAAACCGGGCTGCAGCCTGTTTTTCAAACTTTTGTCCAGGAGCCGTTTCAAATGGATGCTCCCTTTATATCGGATATTGAATTGGAGGGCCGGGTTGGCGCCGAGCTTGAGCTGGACTCTAGGGAAGATGGATGGGGCATTACAGGCCGCTGCCTTCTGGACATGGACCATCTGAATTTTCAGGGAAGGGGGATTGGCTTTGGACGAATGAATCTCGATTTGCCCCTGTGGTACCAGAGTGAAGCAGATGCGATTCCGAAAAGCCGGGCCAAAGGAAGAGCGATGATTGAGGAGTTCTATGCACCCGGGCTGCCGGAACAGCTGTTGCAGTTTGATTTGAAGGCCGGCCCGAACGAACTTATACTGCATAAAAACAAGCCTTTGCAAACTTTTGGGGGCGGGGTGCTCCTGGGGCCACTGCGAATCACGAAGCCTTTGAGCAGGGAACTGCGCGTCGAGACCCGGCTTGAGCTGGATAATTTTTCCCTGGAACCGGCTCTTGGGAAGATTTTTCAGGATTCGATTCAAGGTTCTCTGAGCGGAATCCTCGATCCTGTTGTTTTGGAGAAGGGAGCGGTTCAGACCAGGGGAGGTCTGCGGGCCCGGGTTTTCAAGGGTCTGATTGATTTTTTCGACATCAAAGCCCAGAATGTATTCAGCCCGGTGCCTAGCTTTGGGCTGAGCGCCAAGCTGCATGGTCTGGATCTAACCGAGATGACGACGAAAACTGATTTTGGGAAAATTCAAGGGGTCCTTGAAGGCTCTATTGAAGATCTGGAGATCGCTGCTGGACAGCCCCAACGATTTGATATGTTGCTGGAGACCGTGAAAACACAGGGCGTGGATCAAAAAATCAGCGTCAAAGCCGTGGATAACATCGCCCGTATCGGGGGCGGGCAAAGTCCGTTCATGGGGTTTGCCGGGTCCTTGGCCACTATTTTTCAGAATTTTTCCTATCGAAAAATCGGAATCAAAGCGCACTTGGAGAACGATCGTTTTCAAATCAACGGCACCATCAAGGAGCAGGGAACGGAGTACCTCATCAAAAAAAGCGGTTTGACAGGGGTGAATATTGTAAATTCCAACCCGGACAATCTGATCAGCTTCAAGGACATGCTCAGGCGGATCAGGCGGGTCGCCTCCGGAGAGGGAACGGTCCGGGTGGAGTAACATTTTTTTTCGCTGCCGTGAGTCGTTTGGACAATTTCAGACAAAATGAAACTCCTGCACCCCGGCAGCGAAAAAAAAAATATGGTTGGAAACTGAAAAAAATGGAGCACCCGCCTCTTTTTTTCAAGGCGGATGTTTCGGTTGATCCGGGGGTGGAGAAAATAATGACGACAGGCACAAGAGAACTCAAGAGGACGCCTTTGTATGGCTGGCATCTTGCCAACAAAGGACAGATGGTTGATTTTGCCGGATGGGAAATGCCGGTTCAATACCTGACCGGAGTTATTCGGGAGCATCTGGGGACCCGCCGCTTCGGCGGTCTGTTTGATGTCAGCCACATGGGCCGGTTTCAGATTCAAGGATCGAATAAGCTGGCCTTTTTGCAGAAGGTCCTCACCAATAACGCCCAGGCCCTGCAGCCCTGGGAGGCCCAGTACACCATGCTCGGCAATGAACAGGGCGGAGCCCTGGATGATGCCTTTTTATACCGTTTTGGCGAAGATGATTATCTGCTCGTGGTGAACGCCTCCAACCGGGAAAATGACTGGGCCCATTTTCAAGACCTGGTGTCTGATTTCGAAGGAGTCTCCCTGAAGGACCTGACAGAGAGCCTTTCCCTCATAGCTGTCCAGGGTCCGAACAGTAAGGAGCTCTTGGAACGGGTTTCCGGTAAAGGGATCCGGCCAGAGTCCAGGCAGAACTGCCTGGGCCGGGTTGAACTCTGCGGGGTGGACTGCTACCTGTCCAGGACCGGGTACACCGGAGAGCCCAACAGTTTTGAGGTTTTTCCCCCGGCGGAGTCGGCCCTGAAACTCTGGGAGGGTCTGCTCGAGGCGGGACAGGATCTGCATATCCTTCCTGTCGGGCTTGGAGCCCGGGATACCTTGCGGCTGGAGGCGGGAATGCCCTTGTACGGGCACGAGCTCGGGACGGCTCCTGATGGTTCGGAAATTCCGATTTTTGCGCTGCCTCTGGCCCCGGTGGCGGTGAGCTTGAGCCCCCTCAAAGGAGATTTCATCGGCCGGCAGGCCCTGACCGAGCAGTGGCGGACTCTGGAGATGCAGCGGGACGGCAATTTTTCCGGGTCTGCGGTTCTGCCCAAACGGATCAGGTGCCTCGCTTTGGAAGGCAAAGGGGTGGCCCGGCAGGGGGCCGAGGTCTTGCATCAGGGAAAAACGGTCGGAGTGGTGACCAGCGGGACGTCTGTTCCCTATTGGGTGTTTCAAGGGGAAGGCCTGGAGATGCAGCTCACGGACGAACAATCCCGGCGGTCCATCGGGTTGACTTACCTGGAGTCCTGGATCCAGCCGGAGACCGAAGTGGCGGTAAAAGTCAGAAACAAGACCATTCCAGCCCGGGTGGTTGCCTTTCACGGACGCTCCGACGCGCCGCCTTATTTTCATCCGCTTCCCGCGGGATATGCCGGGCCGGAAAGCGTGGATGCGGAGAGTGAAGCCAGGGAACGGCTGCGCTCCGTGCTCTCGAAGAGCTGGGACAATCATACCTGGCGGCAGGAGCGCTGCATGAATCTCATTCCCTCCGAGATGACGCCGTCTGCCCTGGTGCGCCTGACCCAGGTCGCCGATCCCGTGGGGCGCTATGCCGAGCACAAGGAACTGGCGGCGGCCTATGACCGGGAAATCTTTTACTACCAGGGCTGCGATTTCATCGCCTGGGTGGAAGAGCAGCTGGCCAGGGAGCTGTCTGATTTTTTGGGCTGCCCGCTGGTGGAATGCCGTCCGGTAAGCGGTCAGATGGCGAATATGACCGTGTTCAGCGGCCTGGTTCAATGGCGGAACCGGGCCAACCTCAAGCGGGAGCCGGGCCGCATCCCCTGCGCTTTCACCAATCATATCGGCAAAGGGGGCCATCTCTCAGCCCAGCCCATGGGGGCCCTGCGGGACTACATTGCCAAGGATCCCTTCACGGAAAAATTCAATGCGGTCAATTTCCCGGTCCTGGCGGACAATCCCTACTGCATCGATTTGGAGGCCCTGGAACAGCTCCTGGATGTCTACGATCCGGAGCTCATTGTCTTCGGCAAATCCATGGTCCTGCACAGGGAGCCGGTGGCCGAAGTCCGGGCCATGCTCAAGGTCAGGTCAAAAAAGGCGGTGGTCATGTATGACATGGCCCATGTCCTGGGGCTCATCGGACCGCATTTTCAGGAGCCCTTCCAGGAAGGGGCGGATCTGGTCACGGGGTCGACCCATAAGACCTTTTTCGGCTCCCAGCGCGGGGTGATCGGCTGCGCCTTTGACCAGGAGAACACCCCGGAGCATGAGCTCTGGCAGGCCATCCGCAAGCGCTCCTTTCCGGGGATGGTCTCCAATCATCACCTGGGGACCCTGCTCGGATTGCTGATCGCGGCTATCGAGATGAACGCCTTTAAAGACCGCTATCAACCCCAGGTCATTGCCAATGCCAAGGCCTTTGCCAGGGCTCTCAAGGCCTGCGGCCTCGAGGTTCAGGGCGATCCGGGTATTGATTATACCGAGACCCACCAGGTGGTACTCAAGGTTGGCTACGCCCGGGGACCCGAGCTGGCCAGGTGGCTGGAGGACAACAACATTATCTGCAATTATCAGGCCCTGCCCGAGGATGAGGGCTTTACCGCCAGTTCCGGGCTTCGCCTGGGCGTCAGCGAAATGACTCGGTTCGGGATGCGGGAGCCTGATTTTGAAGCCCTGGCCGCGCTCATGGCCGATGCTGTTCTCAGGGACAAGAGCGTTGCTGACGAAGTCGTCCGCCTGCGCAGCCGATTTCAGGAGCTGGATTTCTGTTTCAGCGGGGATGAAATCACGGCCTATCAGGAGCGGTTTTTGAAGAGTCTGGGATGATGCGGCTGCAAAAAATTCTTTTGCAGCCGCCAGAGGTCAGTAGTCAGAGGTCAGAAGTCAGTAAATCCAGATGATTATAGAAAAAATGAGTCACTCGGTTCGTTTACTTCAGACTCTTTGCAGGTAAGTCTGGGATGAGGGGAGTTGGAAATTGGAAATTTGAAATTGGTAATTTAAGAGGTTTCAGGTGTCACGTTTCGGGTGTCAGTCCTGCCGCTGGCCGCAGACCTCCTGTTTGATCGAAAAAGAAACTTTGAGTCACCTCCTCCGTCATTCCGGTGGGTCCGGGATGACGTTCCTTAGCCGGGGTGACGGAAAAAGAAAAATCAAGTTTCATACGAGCTTTGCCTCCGGCAAATTTGATATCTAATTATATGAAATAAAATACAATATTTCATTTTATGATTACGCAGATGATAAATTAAACAATTGCCAGGTTGATTAACCTTCAATCGTCAATTCTACAGGAGACCCCGTGCCAGAGATTCATCCTTTTCCCTGTTACTGCGTGAAGCCGGAGTGGGCGGTGGAGGTGGTAACCCCGCCGTATGATGCCTTCAGCCCTGCTGAGCGGGCCGCTTTTGTGGAGGACCATCCGGGGAATTATTTGAACGTCATCCGGTCCCTGGATGAATTTACCGGTCACCGGACTCTCAGCCTGGAGAAACTGCTGGAACAGAATGCCGAGAATCTGCGCGAACTGCTGATTGCTGATAAGTTTTCCTTTTGCGAAGAGCCCTGCCTCTATCTGTACCGCTTGATTTCCGGGGAGCACGAACAGACCGGTCTGGTCTGCGAGATTTCCGTGGATGCCTACGCCGCTGGACAGAGCGTCAAAGTCCACGAACAGACCAGGAGGGAGAAGGAGGATCAACTCCTGGCCTATATGGAGAGGGTCGGGGCCGCCTCCAGCCCGGTCTGCTGCACCTACAGGCACCAGGCGGCCATTGATGCAGAAGTCCGGGACTTGATTCAGAGCCGGGAACCCCTGCTGGATTTTCAAAGCGTGGACGGGGTCCGGCATACGGTCTGGCGGATGGCTGATGCCGAGCGTATTCAGCGGATGACTTCATTGTTTGCGGCCCTTCCGGTGAGCTATCTCACCGACGGGCACCATCGGGCCGCCGTGGCCTGGAGATATGCGCAGCAGGAGCGCCTGGTTAGAAACGAACGCTATACTGGGGAAGAGCCTTTCAATTTCCTGCTGGTGGCCTTTTTCCCGGACAATCAGCTCCGGATTCTGCCGTATAATCGATGCGTCAAGGGCTTGAACGGATTGAGCAAAGCCGAATTTCTCACACGGCTTGAGGCGCATTTCACAGTGACTGAGTTTTCCCCTCGGCCAACAGAAGGATATCTTCCGGATCGGCCCAGACGCTTTGCTTGTCTGCTTGGCGATAACTGGTATGATCTGCTGCTCAGGTCCGAGGTCGGCATCCCGGACGATCCTGTGCAGCGGTTGGATGTCAGTTTGCTGCAGCGTTTCATCCTTGAGCCGGTGTTGGGGATTCGAGAGCCCCGGACCGATCCCAGGATCGGCTATATTTCCGGGGCCAGCGGGGAAAAAGGTTTGGAGAATGCCTGCCGGCAGGGCTTTGCTGCGGCTTTTGCCTGTTACGGGA
Source organism: Desulfohalobiaceae bacterium S24 (assembly GCA_011389765.1). Taxonomy (GTDB): domain Bacteria; phylum Desulfobacterota; class Desulfovibrionia; order Desulfovibrionales; family Desulfothermaceae; genus JAABTT01. Next base: position 16,280 of record JAABTT010000020.1, read on the forward strand.
TGAGCGTGCAGGAACTCATTGCCGTAGCTGAGGCCGGTCAGATCATGCCCCCGAAATCAACCTGGTTCGATCCCAAGGCCCGTTCCGGCCTGTTTGTGCGCATGCGGAATGGGGGCTGAGCAGACCGGCTTCGCACAGAAGCTTCGCCGTGGCAAGGGGCATAGGGCATAGAGTAGGGAGTAGAGAGCAGAGGGCGGAGGGAGAGAACGTCGAACATCGAACGTTGAATGATGAATGATGAATGAAGAGGGCGGAGGTCGGACGTCGGACATCGGAGGGCGGAAGACGGAGGTAGATCGTGTCTGTCCTCCGTCTTTTCTGACCCCTGGCCACTGATTACTGACTCCTGATCTCTTCCCCAAGTCCCTCAGGGCAGCCAGCTGTTCACCAATTCGCTGTTGCCCCGGAGAAAACGCAGGGCCTTGTCGTAGGGATACATTCCGTCGTCATCATGGATCCAGATCATGAGCTGGCCCATGTCCTGGGGCTCCCAGGAAAAATTGTCCAGAAACTCATAGACCTCCGGCATATCCTCTTTCAGGCCTTCCCGGACCATGGTGTGGATGCTTTCTTCCCCGCCGAAAATCCCTTTGGGGTCTTTTAAAAATTTGAGTTCCCAGCGGGCGAATTTCCAATGTGGAACCCAGCCGGTGACCACGATCCATTTCTGGCGCTGGATGGCATGGGCCAGTTCCGCGGTCATGGAGACCTCACTGCCGGGAATCAGCTCATAGCTGCTCAGGCCGTAGGCTTCAATGGCCTCCCGGGTCTTCTGCATCACCCCGGATTCCGGATCGATGCCCACAATCCGGTAGTGGAACTTGTCCCTGTATTTTTTGAGATCCGGGATGGAATCGGCCTTGATATAGGGGGTGTTTCTGAGTCCGGTGGCCGCAGTCTGGCGTCCCAGGCTCACATTGGGGATTACCAGGCCGATTTTGGCCCCTTTCAGGTTCGGTCCGAGGTCGATCAGATCGCATTTGTATTCCTCAAAATAGTTTTTATGGGTCAAAGGCAGCCAGGCCGCGACCATGGCGTCCACTTCGCCTTCGGCCACCGCCTTCCACATTTCATCGGCCTTCATGGAGATGATTTCGCAGCGGATATCCATTTTTTCCTGGAGCACCGCTTTGACCACATTGGAACTGGCGATTTCCGACGACCATTCCACGTAGGCCAGCTTCACGGTTTTGCCGGCCGCCTGGGCGAAACCAGCGGGTACGATGAGGCAGCAAATCAAAAGCAGGGTCCTGGTGAGGCATTTTTTCCACGAAGTCTTGTTTTTCATATAATCCTCCTTATCTGGAGATTCAGGTTTGCCTGAATATCCAGATATAAAATTGTATACACCATAAATCCAAAATAGATACTGAACCGAACTCAGTTTTTTCAACAGGGACTGTATCTTTTGGGACGTGCTCCATACTCCGGATAAGGGCATGACGGTTCAGTATTCATCCCAGCCGTATTTCTCCACATAGTTTCGTAAGCCTTTGAGCACGGCCCAGCACATCATGAGTACCACCACGGCAAAGGGGAGTCCGGTGGTGATGGCCGCGGTCTGCAGGGCCACCAGACCTCCGCCCATCAACAGAACCGCTGCGACCAGGCCTTCGGTGATGGCCCAGAAGAGGCGCTGGGGTCTGGGCGGGTCGGGATTGCCGCCGGCTGTGATGATATCAATAACCATGGATCCGGAGTCGGAGGAGGTCACAAAAAAGGTGATGACCACGATAATCGCCAAAATGGAGGTGAGCATGCTCAAGGGGAAGTTTTCCAGAAACACGAACAGAGACACCGGAATGTTTTCCTGGACCGCCTTGGCCAGGCCCCCGTTGCCCAAGAGTTCAATGTAAATGGCGCTGTTGCCGAAGACCGTCATCCAGATAAAGGTCACGGCCACGGGGACCAGCAGGACCCCCAGCAGGTATTCCCTTATTTTGCGTCCGTAGGAGACCCGGGCGATAAACATCCCGACGAAGGGAGACCAGGCAATCCACCAGCCCCAGTAAAAAATGGTCCAGCCGTTTTGCCAGGTTCCGGCGGAATAGGTCTCATTCCAGGTGGACAGTGCGCCCAGATTCTGGAGGTAGCTGCCCACGTTTTCAAACAGGCCGTTGAGAATGAACAATGTTGGCCCGAGGATAAAAACAAAAAGCATCAGGGCCGCGGCAAAGCCCATGTTCATTTCACTCAGGAATTTGATGCCCGAATCGAGCCCCCGGACCACGGACCAGGTGGCTATCGCGGTGATCCCGGCGATGAGCAGGACTTGGACAAAAGCGTTCTGGGGAAGGCCGAAAAGATGAGACAGGCCGGCGTTGACCTGCTGCACCCCGAGACCCAGGGAGGTGGCGACGCCATAGAGGCAGGACACCGTGGCCAGGATGTCGATGAGGTTGCCCAGTCCGCCGTAGATTTTATCGCCAAGCAGGGGGTAGAAGACATTGCGGATGGACAGGGGCAGCCCTTCCGAGAAGCCGAAAAATGCAAGACCCAGGCCGACCAGGGCATAGATGCCCCAGGGATGAAAGCCCCAGTGCAGAAAGGTCAGATCCATGGCTTTTTGAGCGCTCTCGGCGGAACCGGGTTCGGTGAAGGGGTTGCCCACGAAGTGGAACATGGGTTCGGCCACCCCGTAAAACAGGATGCCGATGCCCATGCCTGCGGAAAAGAGCATGGAGAACCAGCCAAAGGTGGAAAATTCAGGCCTGGCCTCAGGCCCTCCGATGCGCAGGCTCCCGAATTTGGTGAACATCAGGGCGAAGCAGAACACCAGCACCACATTCATAACCAGCACGAAAAACCAGCCGGTGAAATTCGAGATCCAGGTCTGCATGGTCCCGAAGATTCCGGCTGCGGTCTCTCCCATGATCAGGGTCATGAGCACTCCGAGGATGATCACGCCGCCTCCGCCGAAAAACACCCAGGGATGAATATCGTACTTAAAAATCCGATTGTCCAGATTCTGGACGGTTTTGGTTGTTCGCTGCTTGGTCGTCCTCAGGTCATCAGCCATAATCACCTCCGCAGGTATAAGATTGATTGTATGCAGCCGGGTGACAGTTCCACGCAGTGCACAGAATACAAGCCCTTCAGGTCAACTTTCTGAGAATGATCCGCTCGTCTCTTTCTTCCATCTCAAAGGCATCACCCGGTTTGAATTTTTTTTCCGCCAGGGTGGGAGGCGACAAGATCTTTCCCCGTCTGAATTTAATGGTTCGTCGGCGCTGCTCTTCGTCTTCGAACAGTCCTTCGATGGTGTAGGCCTGCTTGTCCCGGCGCTGGAGCAGGAGGAGATGCTCCTTGAGGGTAAAGCGGGAAATACCCAGCTCCTTCATGATTTCCCGGGCGGTCTTGCCCTGGTCAATCATCTGTCTGAGTTTTTCCGGCTGGAACTTGGTGCTGTAATTTCCTGTGTGCATGCTGGATCCCTCTTGTGCCTGTCATCCGATTTTCTTTAAAATGATCCGGTCCTTCTCAACGATCATCTCAAATTCTTCCCCGGCCTGGAAGCCGGTTTTCTCCAGCATCTTCGCGGAAAAAATGATGCCCTCCCGCTGGTAATGGACCTCTTTGCTCTTCCGCTCCCCCCCCTCATCCTCAAAGAGGCCGGGAATCTCGTAGTACTGCTTGGTTTTGTTCTGCAGAATAAGAAGATGTTCCTTGAGGGTCCATCTGGAGATGTCCAGTTCCTGCATAATTTCTTTGGCGCTTTTGCCCTGTTTGATCCGGTCCCAGAGCTTGGCAGCGTCGAATTTATGACTGAAGTCCCCTTTGGCCATACTGTTTCCTCCTTTGTCGTTATATGGATAGTGGAAAACTCAGTATCAGCAGCCTCATATATTGTCAATTATTATATTGGTTTATACGGATGTTTCATGCACACTTCCAGAAGATAGAGACAAATACCGGCACAAACAGAATCGGTTGGAGGATGCGAATGATCTCTTTCAGCCGGCAATGCGGTCTCTCCCGGCCGTGTTACGATATCCAGATGTTTTGCAGCCTTAAAAAGCCTGGCCGATGCTGATATAGACTTGAAAGGAGTTGTCGATGTGATCGTCCGGATTCAGCGGGAACCCGACGTCCAGGCGGAGCGGTCCCAATTCGGTGTAATAGCGCAGTCCAAGTCCGGCTCCCCAGGCCAGGTCCTCTCCAGGATTGGGCAGACTGTCGTCCGAGACCTGACCGCCATCCAGAAACAGGGCCGCTCCAAAGGGATCCGCGATTTTCCAGCGCAATTCCGAAGAGACTTCGATGAGCGAGCGTCCCCCGAAGGGATCTCCGTCCTTTTGCGGGCCGACCTCTTGATAGGGATAGCCTCGAATGGAACCGCCGCCGCCGGCATAGAAGCGTTCGTCAGCCGGGATATTTTTCGTGGCCGCTCCAGTGATGGAGCCCAGTTTGCTCCGCAGGGCCAGGATGAAGGTTTTGTCTTTGTTCAGGGCCTGATACCAGCGTGCGGTCAGCAGGGATTTGAAATAGGTCAGATCTGACGGAAAGAGGCTTTGATATGGGATAAACCCAAGCCCTAAATTGGCGCCCTGACTGGGATCGAGCAGATCATCCCGGGTGTCCCATTCCAGGTGTCCGGGAAAAAACAGGAGATGAAACTGCTCAGTGCCTTGAGCATCATCGGTGTCTTGGGCCTTATACCCAATACCGGAGTTCAGGCTCAAATCCGGACTCAAGCGCCGCTGCAGGCCTATTTCCGTCTTGAAGGCCCTGTTTTCATAGCTGTCGTAATCCTCCTGTAACAGGGAACTGCTTATAAGCAGGGATTGATCAGGGTGATAAAAATCAGGTAGGCTCAATGTGCCGGTCAGTTCCTGCTTGATGCTGGAGATATTGGATGAAAAGGACAGTTTTTCTCCCTGGTTCAGGAAGTTGCGGTGGGACCAGGCGGCCCTGGCCTGGGGCCCGATGTCTGTTTCATACCCGAGTCCAAGACGGACTGAACGCGGAGCCCGTTCTCTGATTGTGACGGTCACCGGGCGCCGGGCTTGGGCATCGGTTTGATCGGCGAGGTCGACCTTGACCAGGTTGAAGAGTCCGGTGTTCATGAGTTGACTTTTGAACTGATAAATGAGTGCCGGGTCATAGAGCTGCCCTGGACTCCAGGGAATTTTTTCACGTACATAGGCTTCGGCAGTCCGCTCCAGTCCATGGATTGTGGTTTGCCCCAGGCGGGCTCGGTTTCCGGGAAGGACATGAAAAATCAGGCTGACGGAATGGGCCGCATCATCGACGAAGACCTCGGGTTTTTCCTGCTCCAGGTCCGGATAGCCCTGGGCGAGAAGCTGCCGTTGGAGTGCGGCTTTGGCGTTGCGGATACTGTCGGCCCGGGCCGGGGTCCCGCGCGGGATGTTCAGGTCTTCAGGCCCCGGAAGGACGATTTCCTTTTTTTGTTGTCTCGGTACAACCTTGATGCGGCTATCCTGAATCCGGTAAATCGGCCCCGGGTTGAAGGCGTATACGACCTCTAGCTGTCCTTCAGGCCCGGTGTCCATCCGGACCTCAGCTTCGGCCTGGTAGTATCCGTGCGCGAAACAGGTTTCCAAGAGCCGCTGCAGATCGTTTTCAGATTGTTTTTTGAGAAAAAAAGCCGACAAGGGGGGGCGATTTTTTTGGGTGAGCAGGTTTGAACTTTTTTTCAGGTCTTCAAGCAAATTCTTGTCTTCAATCCCCTGGAAGGAAAGGGAATAGCTGAGAGGGCCTGCCGCCCCGGATGGACCGGGACAGCTCAGGGCAAGCAGAAACCAAAATATGATCCAGGAAAGGGATTGCAGACAGGAAAATTCAATTTTGGCGGAGATCATAGCGGGTTTGGGGAGCTGGTTATAGGGCATGCCATGTACTTTGTCCGATTCAGCCTGCCGGGTCAAGCCACGGCTTCCAAACCGTCACAAATAACTGCATGGAAAATCCGCCCCACAAAAGGCCTGTTGCAAAAATCAAAGCAAGCACACGGGAAAAAGCTTTTGATTGTCATCTGCAGGAAAAATGCGTAGATTGTTCACAAACAACAGAGACAGGAGGGGAAAAATGTTGCAGGGACTCATGCTTTTAATGGGATTTATTGCGGTGGGGATTTTTCTGTGTGCTTTACAGCGTGAACACGGTCCGGACCAGTGAATTCGAGTTTAGAGTGTTCCGAGTGTCCGGTTTTGGAGGTCTCTTTTCAATTGGAGTTTATCCATGAAGAAGATGGAATCCAGCAGGGATTCTTTTTTTGAACAGCAACGGCAGGAAATGGTCCGTTCTCAAATCATAGCCAGGGGAGTGAAAAATCCTTTGGTTCTGCAGGCCATGCAGACTGTTCCCAGACACGAATTTGTGCCGGAAGACAGGCAGGAAACGGCTTATTCCGACCGGCCTTTGCCTATTGGCTACGGTCAGACCATCTCCCAGCCCTATATCGTGGCTTATATGACTGAGCTTCTCCGCCTCGGCGGAGGGGAAAAGGTTTTGGAGATCGGCACCGGTTTCGGCTATCAGACCGCAATTTTAGCAAGCATCGCTAGAGAAGTCTATACAGTGGAATATGTATCGGAATTGGCTGAAACAGCGGAAAGACTTTTCCAGAAATTGGGATATGACAATATTCACTGCCGTACCGGGGATGGCAGTCTGGGATGGGAGGCCGCGGCCCCTTATGAAGGCATTCTGGTCACGGCGTCCGGACCAAAAGTCCCGGATGCCTTGAAACATCAACTCAAAAGCGGCGCTCGCCTGGTCATGCCGGTGGGAGAATATCGCTTTGGCCAGCGGATCGTTCGCGTGACCAGGGGCAGCGGGGATACATTTCATCCGGAAAAATTTCTGGATGTGGCTTTTGTTCCGCTCCTCGGGCAGTTCGGCTGGGAAAAGCGGGATGAGTCCTGAAGGGCGTTTGAAATTTTGGATTTGTGATTTTTGGATTGTGAAGTCAAAAAAAGATAATAAGGAGAGGCTATGAAACAGCAGATCACAACAGATAAAGCCCCGGCGGCGATCGGTCCTTACAGCCAAGGCATCAAAGCCGGAAGCTTGGTTTTCGTCTCCGGGCAGATCCCCGTGAATCCGGAGTCCGGGGAACTCGTTTCCGAGGATATCCAAGCGGCAACGCGTCAGGTCCTGGAGAATGTGACAGCGGTTTTGGAGGCGGCCGGGGCCGGCTTGGAGCAAGTGGTCAAGGTCACGATTTTTCTCAAAGACATGGCTGATTTTCAAAAAGTCAATGAGGAGTACGCCCGTTTTTTTGAAGTGAATCCGCCGGCCCGGGCCTGTATTCAAGTGGCCGGCCTGCCCAAAGACGCCCGGGTTGAAATGGAGGCCATGGCCGTTCTGGAGAGCTGAATACGGAAGCGTTTCCAGGGTTCGCGGAATGATGCCTCATTGTTTAAAACAAAAGAGAGAACATGCAACCCAAAAAGGAGTTCTGCACATGAGTTTCGAAAATATTCTGTTCGAGATTCAGGACAGCATCGGCATCTTGACCATCAATCGTCCCAAGGTCTTGAACGCCTTGAATTTTGAGACCCTGGATGAGATCGGCCGAGTGCTTGATCAGGTCCGTATGGATAAGACTGTGAAGATATTGGTGATCACCGGGGCCGGAGACAAGGCCTTTGTGGCCGGGGCGGACATCTCCCGTTTTCAAGGCAAGAACAGCCTGCAGGCCCGGCGGTTTGCCGAAAAAGGACAGGAAGTTTTTTTTGCTTTGGAAGCACTGCCTATCCCGGTCATTGCCTGTGTGAACGGTTTTGCCCTGGGCGGCGGCTGCGAACTGGCCATGAGCTGCGACTTTATCTATGCTTCGGAAAATGCCAAATTCGGGCAGCCGGAAATCAATCTGGGCATTATTCCAGGGTTTGGCGGAACCCAGCGCCTGTCCCGCCTTGTGGGCCGGGCCAGGGCCAAGGAGCTGTGTATGCTTGGAACCCCCATCTCCGCCCAGGAGGCCACGGACATCGGTCTTGCGGCCCGGGTTTTTCCGGCGGAAGAGCTGTGGGACAAGACGCTGGAAGCGGCAGGCAGTATTGCCGGCAAGGGCTCTGTTGCCCTGCGGGCGATCAAGCAGGTGGTGGATCGTGGAGTGGAAGTCGATTTGAAGTCCGGCTGCGCCTTTGAGGTCGAGGCCTTTGCCACAAGTTTCAGCAGTGAAGATGCCCAGGAAGGGGTGGCTGCTTTTCTGGAAAAACGCAAACCTGAATTCAAGGGTTCGTTCGAGCGCTAAAATATTTTTCAGGAAGACCTGAAAAATATTTTTTCATGGTGAAAAAGAAGAGAGGTGTTCCTCTTGTTGGGGGAGCACCTCTTCTATGTTCAAGAACTGCCAGGGTTTTCCGTCCTTTATCCTTCCTTTAGTGCGGCCCGCTGTTGAATGAGCTGAGCCACGATGCTCACCCCGATTTCTGTTGGGGATTCTGCCTGTATTTCCAAGCCCACCGGGCAGAACACCCGGTTCAGATCGGTTTGGGAGACGCCTTCTTCACGCAGGGAACTGTAAATGGTGTTGCGTTTGTTCCGGCTGCCGATCATGCCGATGTAGCCGGCCTCGGTCTTGAGGGCCTGGGCCAGGACCGTCCGGTCATGGCTGTGCCCCCGGGTCAGGATGAGCAGGAAGCTCTCGGCCATAATGGGCAGTCCCTGCAGGGCGGTGTCAAAAGATTCAAGGACCCGGATCTCCTCAGCATCGGGAAAGCGGTCCGGATTGGCGAAGTCTTCTCGATCGTCCAGGACCGTGACTCGAAAATCGAGCATACCGGCCAGCATGGCAGTCTGCCGGGCAACATGACCGGCGCCGAACAAATAGAGGCTGGTCCGGGCTGCCTTGATACGCCGGGCCTGCCGTTGATAGGCCTGGACTGTCTCCTGATCCGGACGAATCATCTCCAGAGAGACACTGGTTTTCCCCCCACAGATCAGATCCATATTTTGGGTCAGTCCCTGGTTGGAGAGATCGAAGTCCAGGGTTTGGGGCTCTCCCTGCGTAAAAACCCTTCCGGCGGCCTGAATGGTTTCGGCTTCCACCGGTCCGCCGCCAATGGTGCCGACAATCGTGCCGTCCCGGCGGATGATCATTTTTGTCCCGGCAGTCCGGGGGGTGGAACCGGCCTGGCTGACAATGGTGGCCAGGACAAGATCCTCTCCTTTTTTTAGGCATTCGAGAATGGATTCTTCAATGGGGGCTGTTTTCATGGTCTTCAACCTTGCTTAACTTTTTGACCTGTTTGAGATCTTGCATGCTGTTCACATTGATAAAGGAAACAAGCTCCGGGTCATAGTTTTGCAGGGTTGCAAAGGGGATCTTTTTCACCCTGACCTTGGAGAACAGAGCGGAGATTTTCAAGGTTTTCCGGTCCAGAAGTCCTTCAATGACAGGAAGGCAGGTTTTGGAGTAAACTGCGCACAAGGGCTCGAAATATTTTTCAGATGTGGGAACCACCACATCATCGTCAGAAGTGCAGGATTCAAGCAGGCAGTTGACCAACTCGGGCTTGAGCAGGGGCACATCGCAGGCCGTGATGAAAACATGTTTGTTCTCCGTCTTGCTCAGAGCAGCATGCACTCCGGCCAGAGAGCTCTGTATCGGATAAACGTCACTGATGATCTTCAGGTCCATTTCCTTGTACAGAACAGGATCCTTCGTGACCAGTATGATCTCTGTGACCAGGGGATTCAGAATCCGCTGCAGCCGCTGCAGGAAGCTTTCCTGGTTCAGACACAGCAGTCCCTTGTTTTTTCCATCCATTCTGGAATTGAGTCCACCGCAGAGGATTGCTGCTGAAAATGGCATAACCTGGGATCTGTCTCCGGGGGTGCGGATTCAGGGTCACGCATCTGGTTTCAGTGTTGCGAAGGTATTGTTTTTTTCTGCTGATCCAAAATCCTGGAAATTATATCCCCGGCGTCCAGCAGCTTGTCTTTGGCCCGGATCAAGGCTTTTTCCGTGAATTGAGAGCTGAAGCCGACAACCCATAAAGCCGCCGTGAGTTCCCCCGCCTGCCGGATGGGCACGGCCGCAGCCTTGACTCCGGGCAGGTATTCTTCATGGTCCAGGGCGTAGCCATGCTGTTTAACAGTGCCCACGGCCTGGACAAAGGCCTCGGGATCACAGATGGAATTTTCAGTGAATGCAGGCAGATCGGTTTCGAGCAAGAGTTTCCTGATTTCAGTCTCGTGGAGATCCGAGAGAAAAATTTTACCTATCGCCCCGGCGAACAGAGGGATCTGCGTCCCGGATCGAGCCCCGATATGCATCTCTTTGGGACCCTGAACACAATCAAGGATCTTGACTTTTGTCAAGTTGCGCCGGCCCAGAAAGACGCTTTCCGTGGTCTGTTCAGCCAGGTGATCCATAAAAGGTCGGGCCACCTGTCTGATATCCGTATCCTGCCGGAGGGGCAGGAAGCGGTTCAAAAGGTTCGGATGAATTGAAAAAACAGAATTTTTATTTTTTTTCAGCCAACCAGCCTCTACCAGCGCGTGCAGGATGCCGTGCAGGGAGCTTTTGCTCAGCCCCAGGGCCGCGGCTAAAGGGCTCAGGCGAACCGGTTCTTTTGAAAATGCTATGTATTCAATAGCCTTTGTTGCCCGTTGGATAGCGGGCGCTTTATATTGATAGCTCATATGTTCAGTATGCTGAATATATTTCTTGAAGAGAATTAGTCTTCAATAGGCTTCATTTTTCTGATTGTCAATGACTACAGGCTGAAACGTCCTTGTTGACATTTATTTGCTCAAGACGTATCCTGTTAATGTTTATTTGAATGAACATTTATGCTGCCGTCTTTGCCCGGCGTTTGCCTCTTTCCTGTAAAGCGGAGACTCGGCATAAGGGCGTCTTTTCATGCAAGCAAGGAGAAACATGATGCTTTTACCAAAATTTGAGTACGATGAACCTCGATCCATCGAGGAGGCCTGTGAGACGCTGCGTACTTTTGGCGAGACGGTCAAGCCGCTGGCCGGCGGCACTGATCTCATGGTCAATATGAAAAAAGGCGTTGTACGTCCCAGCCGGGTGCTTTCCTTAAAAAAGCTGAAAACCTGCAACCGGATTGAAAAGCTCGATGCAACAATCCGGATCGGGGCCTGTACTCTGGTGGCTGAGCTGATACAGAACCAAGTGATTGCGGATACCCTTCCGGCCTTACAGGCGGGGGCCAAGGCTCTGGGCTCGCCCTTGATCAGGAATCTGGCCACCATCGGCGGAAACATCTGTTCCGCCCGCCCGGCTGCCGATTTGCCGCCGGCCTTGCTGGTCTATGGAGCGAGGGTGGTCCTGCATAGTCAGCAGGGACCACGAACCGTGCTCTTGAAAGATTTTTTCAAAGGACCAGGCCAGACGGTACTGCGCGGGGATGAATTGTTGACCGCAATCGAGCTGGACAGGCCTCCTGCCAATTCAGGGGCCGGCTACCTCAATCTGGGCATCCGCAAAGTCCAGGATATCGACATCATCAACGGGGCGGCCTATCTGGCCTTGAATCCCCGGGACGGAACAATCGAAAAGGTCCGGGTCGCTTTAGGGGCGGTGGCTCCGACGCCTATCCGGGCGTCCCTGGCCGAACAGGCGCTTCAGGGACAGAAGCCCTCGCAGGATTTGTTCGTACAAGCCGGACAGGCCGCGCAGCAGGATTGTACTCCGATCACGGATTTTCGCGGCGGGGCTGCCTATCGGAAGGCCATGACCTCCGTCCTTGTCAGGCGGGTGCTGGAGACGGCTCTCAAACAGATTGAAAAATGAGGAAGGCCATCATGAAAAGAATCATTCACATCCGGGTCAATGAACAGGAGTATGAACTGGCGGTGGAGCCGAATCTGACCCTAGCGGATCTGCTGCGGGACGAACTCGGTCTGACCGGAACGAAAAAAGGCTGTGAAATGGGTGACTGCGGGTCCTGCACCGTGATCCTGGACGGCAGAAACGTGAACTCCTGTCTGATCCTGGCAATTCAGGCCAACGGCAGCAGTGTTCAGACCATCGAGGGGCTGGAGACCGAGGCCGGACTGCATCCCCTGCAGCAGGCCTTTGTTGAAAAGGGGGCCATTCAATGCGGGTTCTGTTCCTCGGGTATGATCTTGTCCGGCAAGACCCTCTTGGACAGCAATCCCAATCCCGGCGAACAGGAAATCAGGGAGGCCATATCCGGGAATCTCTGTCGCTGTACCGGGTATCAAAAGATTGTGGAGGCGGTGGCGGATGCGGGGAGTGACTATCAGAAAGGCCAAGGCGGGGAATAGGGCTATAGCTGTTAGGGAGCTGCTCCTCAACCGGAAACCGCACCCTGAAACCCCAAACCCAGAATTGCTTGGGAGGAATCTATGAGCGAGTATGATGTGATCAACAGCCGGTTGTCCCGGCTGGATACACCTGATAAAGCGACTGGCCGGGCCTTGTTCATCGACGATATCAGTTTTTCCAATATGCTCTACGGGGCCATACTGCAGAGTCCCTTGCCCCATGCCGGAATCATCAATATTGACACCTCGGCAGCCGAAAAACTGCCCGGGGTGAAAGCCGTCATCACGGCCAAAGACGTGGGAACAGTCAAGTACGGCGTCAGCCCGGCCCGCTATGACGAGACCCTGTTTTGCCAGGACAAGGTCCGCTATGTGGGGGATGAAATCGCAGCTGTGGCGGCTGTGGATCAGGCAACAGCCCAGGAGGCCGTGTCCTTGATCAAGGTGGACTACGAGGAGCTTCCTGCGGTCCTGAGCGTGGAAGAAGCCCTGGCCGAGGGCGCGCCCCAGCTCCATGCCGAATACCCCGGGAATTATACCGCCCAGGTGCACCAGGAATTCGGGGATGTCAAAGCCGGTTTTGAGATCTGTGATCTGATCAAGTCCAGCACTTTTGTCAACAAGCGGCAGGATGCGGCCTTTATCGAGCCTCCGGGCTGCGTCGCGGTTTTTGACCTCCACGGCGCTTTGACCCTGTACAGCTCCACCCAGGTGCCGCATTACGTGCAGCGGACCGTGGCCATGGTCACCGGGTTGCCGGTGGGCAAGGTCCGGGTGCTCAAACCCTATGTGGGCGGCGGCTTCGGCATCAAGGCCTCGGCCAATGCCAATGAACTGGCGGCCTGCTTTTTGTCCATGAAGACCGGCAGGCCGGTCAAGATGAATCTCAGCCGGGAGCAGGTCTTCAAGCTCTGCCGGGCCAGGCATCAGTTCCTGCACAAAATGACCACCGGGGTCAAAAAAGACGGCACCCTGGTTTCCCTGGAGCATGAATGTTATCTGGACGGGGGGGCCTACTCCAGCTTCGGCATCGCCACGGTCTATTACGCCGGATCGCTCTTAGGCGGGCCGTATAAACTGCAGAACATGAAATATGACGGTTACCGGGTCTACAACAACAAACCTCCCTGCGGGGCCCAGCGCGGCCACGGCGGGGTGGCGGCCCGAGCGGCCTGGGAACAGCAGCTGGACATGATCGCTGAAGAGCTGGGCATGGATCCCTTTGACCTCAGGCTGAAAAACATGATGCAGGCCGGCGATGTGACCTGCAATGACCTGAATATGAGCAGTCTGGGGATGGAGGAATGCCTGCAGACGGTCCAGGACGGCTCGGAGTGGAAAAAGAAAAAGGGCCGGCTGCCCAAGGGCAAAGGCATAGGCATGGCCTGCGGCTTTTTTGTTTCCGGGGCCGGCTATCCCATCTATCGCTCGGACACCTATCATTGTACAGCCATTGTCAAGCTGGCTGAAGACGGCGGTCTGGCCCAGGTCTATACCGCTTCGGCCGAGATCGGGCAGGGATCGGACACCGCCTTCGGCATGATTGCGGCTGAAGCTTTGGGAGTCCCTTTGTCTGATGTCCGGGTCATGTCCGGGGATACGGACATGGGCGTCGATCTGGGGGCTTATTCCAGCCGGCAGACTCTGATGACCGGGCACGCGGTCAAGGAGGCGGCAGAGGATGTGAAACACCAAGTCCTGGAAGTCCTTTCCAAGGAACTGTCTGTCCCGGTGCAGGATATGAGCATCAAGAAGGGCCGGGTGGTTTTTCACCGGCAGGAGCCGGATTTCAGTGAGTTGCGCACCCGCTATATCAAGGAGCATCGAGGCTGGACCGATAATCCCAAAGATGAGCCCCTGACCTTCCGGGAGGCCTCCCGCATCGCCTACCTGGCCAGGGGCAGCATCGTCGGGACCGGCAAGTACAAGCCCCATGAACTGGGTGGCAAGTACAAAGGCGCGGCTGTAGGCACCTCTCCGGCTTACGGCTGCAGTGCGCAGGTGGTGGAGGTCGAGGTGGATCTGGAAACCGGTCAGATCAGGATCGAGAAGATGACGGACGCCCATGACTGCGGCCTGGCCATCAACAAGACCTCGGTGGAGGGCCAGATGGAGGGCTCCCTGTCCATGGGCCTGGGCGAGGCCATGTTCGAAGAAGTCAAGTTCGATGCCCGGGGCCGCGTGATCAATGCCGACCTGGCGGAGTACAAGATCCCCACTGCAGTGGACATGCCCCCGATCGAGACCATTGTCGTGGAGAGCAATGAGCCTAACGGGCCATTTGGGGCCAAGGAGGTGGGCGAAGGGGCGATCATGCCCACCATTCCGGCTATTCTGAATGCGGTCTATGATGCCGTGGGCGTTCGGATCTTTGAGCTGCCTTTGACTCCGGAGCGGATTTACACCGCTGTACAGGACTACCACGAGCGGCAAAAGGCTTCTTGACAGCATCATATCCGTTTGTATGTGCTTCAGCCTCCTGTTTCAATATTTTGCTTGAAACAGGGGGCTTTTTCGTGTTCAATACCAGCGGCTGGAAACAGGTCTGTATCTGTTTCCTCCTTCTTAAGGATTTGAAACTTAGGGGCTGCTGTTTTTTTCAACAAGCGTATGGAGCTGTCTATGGGGCTGGCTATTTTTGATCTGGACAATACCCTGCTGGCCGGGGATTCCGATCATGCCTGGGGTGAATTCATGGCGGAAAAGGGCCTGGTGGATGCGCAGTATAAACGGCAAAATGATCGATTTCTGGAGGACTACAGTGCCGGACGCCTGGATGTTCTGAGCTATCTCGAATTTTCCATTGAACCCCTGAGCAGGTATGCTCCGGAGGAACTGGCCCGACTGCATGCCGAATTCATGGAGATGAAAATCAAACCCATGTTTTTGGATCGAGCTGAGGCGCTCCTGGAGGCCCACCGCCGACGGGGGGATCGCCTCCTGGTCATGACCTCCACCAACAGATTTATCACCGAGCCCATTGTCCGCTCTTTTGGAATTCAGGATTTGATGGCCACTGAGCTTGAAACCCGGAACGGGCGGTTCACCGGACGGGTCCGGGGAGAGCCCTGCTTTCAGGACGGCAAGGTCAAGCGGCTCCGGGCCTGGCTTGACCGGCATGGGGAAACATTGAGCAAAAGTTGTTTTTATTCGGATTCCATCAATGATCTGCCGCTTTTGGAATGGGTGGAGCATCCGGTGGCGGTGGATCCGGATGCGGCTTTGAGAAAGATTGCCGAAACCCGGAACTGGCCGGTGATCAGCTTACGGGTTTGAACAAAAAATCATCCAATGCGGAGCAGACAATGATCTATCTCTTGCGCCACGGGGAGATACAGTCCGGCCCGAAAAAACGCTTCATCGGGCAGACCGATTGCGAACTGTCGGCAAAAGGCCGGCAGCAGGCCTCCGCCTGGAAGGACTTCTTCAGCGGATGTGATCTTAAGAACATCCTGTGCAGTGATTTGCAGCGTTCAGAGCAGAGTGCGGCAAGCATAGCCGGCATCCGGTCTGATCGGCTGCGCATCGATGAGAGGCTCCGGGAAATTCATCTCGGAGACTGGGAGAATCAAGAGATGGCGGCCATCAAGGCCGCCTGTCCTCAGGCCTGGGTTCAGCGAGGGCAGGATCTGACCGGCTTTCGTCCGCCGGGCGGCGAGAGCTTCAGGGATCTCGGGGATCGCGTGATGTCCTGTTTTGAAGAGGTGGTCTGTTCCTTGCGTGAGGATATACTCATTGTAGGTCATGCCGGAGTGAATCGGGTCCTGCTCTGCCGCTTTCTGGGGATGCCTCTCCAGAATCTGTTTCGACTGGGTCAGGATTATGGATGCCTGAATCTGATTCAGCAGCAAGGCGCTCAGTTCAGGGTTCTGAGAGTAAATGTGCCTCATTTTTTTTTGACTGCTGAAAAATGAACCCAGATTTGGTTCGGTTGAATATGGATCAGACTGGAAAGAGGTTTATAGTCTGGAAATGAAGAACAGTGATTATCGCAGACTGCAAACACGACTGGGAAGCGATCGTCTCCGGGAACGTCTTCAATTCCAAGCCAGGCTTGCGGTCAAATTATACACCATTGGCGGATTGTCGATGTTTCATCCTCATAACGCCAAACGCTTTCATGCGCTGCTGAAGTTGTTTTTCCAATCCTGTGGAGTCTTTCGCAAAGGGCAGAAAAACTGTCTTGATTATCGTCTGGAACGGGTCCGGGTGCAATTGGAGAACCTTCCCCCTGCCTTTCAGGGATTTCGAATCCTGCAGCTGTCGGATCTGCATGCTGACGGTATGGTGGATGCCGGATTGAATCTCCGGAACAGACTCAAGGGAATATCTTGCGATATCTGTGTGATTACCGGTGATTTTCGCTTTGATACCCATTCCGAATACCTGTCCGCCATGACCATAAGCAAGAATATTGTATCAGAAATGCAAGCCCAGTATGGAGTCGTGGGAGTCTTGGGCAATCACGACTTTATTGAATTTGTCCCTGAACTGGAAGCAGCCGGAATACAGATGCTGCTCAATGAGTCGATACGCATTGAAAAGCATGGACAATCCTTGTTTTTGGCCGGGATCGACGACTATCATATGTATAAATGTCACGATCTGGACAAAGCGCTTTCCGGTCGAAAAAAGCATGAGACCAGCCTCCTGCTGTCCCATACCCCTGAAATATATTTCCAGGCTGAAAAAGCCGGGATTGACTACTGCCTCTGTGGGCATACCCATGGCGGACAGATTTGTCTTCCCTGGAGAATTCCTATAATCAGCAACGCCTCCTGTCCCAGACGCTATGCAAGCGGGTCCTGGCGGTATAAAAAAATGCGGGGCTATACCTCCCGGGGTACCGGCTCTTCAGGCCTGGCAGTGCGCTACTGCTGCCCGCCGGAAATCACGCTGCATATCTTATCCTGATATTTTTAAGGCATTCCTCCGCCTCGAGGCGGAGGAATGCCTTAAAAATATGGGGAAAAGAGCCAGCACAGGGAATCCCGGGTCCTGGCGAGCAGGCCGCGGCCATCCAGTTCCGCCAGGGTTGTATTTTCTGAGGCCGCGATGACTCGGTCCATATGGGCGTTCAGCTCCTGAACGAATGCGGTATCAAAGACTTCAACCACCATCTCAAAATTGAGCCGCAGGCTTCTGGGGTCCAGATTGGCCGAGCCGATCTGGGCGTAGCTCTCATCAACGTTGAACATCTTGGAGTGGTTGAAGGGAGGCGGCTGATAATAGATGTTGACCCTGTACTGCAGGAGTTCCCAGAGCATGTTTCTCGTGGCCCAGTGGACAAAAGGCAGGTTGTTTTTCATCGGCAGGATGATATCCACCTGGACTCCTCTTAGGGCGGCGCTCTGGAGGGCGCCGATCATTTCCCGTTGCGGCAGAAAATAGGGCGTCATAACGGCCACCCGCTTTTGGGACAAGGTCACGGCCCCGGTAATGGTGATGTTCAGTTTATTCAAATCCTGGTTGGGCCCAACGGTTATGCTCCTGCAAATGGCTGCTCCCTTACCGCTTTGCGGCTGATTGGGCTGCAGTCCGGTTTCATTGGTGCAAAATCCCCAATCTTCGAGAAAGATCTGTTCCATTTGATTGACGATAGGCCCGGTCAATCTGAAATGGGTGTCTTGAATTTTCGAGGCCTGGGAGCGTGGTATTTTCAGGGAGCTGTCCCGAATATTCATGCCTCCGGTAAAGCCGACTTTTCCATCCACAACCAGAATCTTTCTGTGATTGCGCAGATTGATAAACGGGGAAGGCGGGAAGATCTTCAGGGGAATAAAACGGGTAAAAGGTATCTTATAGCGCTTCAGGACCCTGCCGGTCAAAGGCCGGGCGTAGAGTTCGCCCACCGCGTCAATGATCACCCGGACCTTGACGCCCCGCCCGCAGGCTTCGGACAGGGCCTTGATGATTTCCAGTCCTGAATGTTTGGTGTCGATGATGTAGGAGGCCAGGTAGATGCTTGTGTTCGCTGCCTTGATCGCCTCCAGCATGGCTGGGAAGGCTTGTTCCGCATTATACAGGGTTTGAATGCCGTTCTGGCCCAAGAGAGATCTTTTGGTCAGGGCCTGGGAGAATTCGGCAATGGGATGAAAGCCCGGGGCTCGGATAAAGGAGGTCTGGGAGGGGGCGTTCGCTCCGGCCTCTTCTTTTGATTCAACCGAGTCGGCAAAATCAACCAGCGGCCAATACCATTTCAGTTTCTTGGCCTTGGTTCGCACTCGGTTGATGCCCAGGAGAAAATACAGGATTGGCCCAATAGGCGGAAAAAGGAGGCAGATGGCGATCCAGGCCCAGCTTCCCTTGGGGTCCCGCTTATACAGCAGGGCATGCCAGGCGGAAAAGATCTGGATACAGGCTAAAGAAAAGATCAGGAGCCAGTGGAAACTTGCGCTTGGCACAGATCAACTCCCCAAGATCTTAAGATATCGAAATTCGAAACAAACTTCAAAAATCAAAACTCTCCTTCCGGAGTTGAAATTATACTGATCCAATTTTGATCTTTGCAGCAAAGCCTGCCGGCCCCAAGGCTGCAGTCCTCTATTTCACAAACAAGTGAATTAGGCAGTCTACCAGGCAAGGAATTGAAAATCAATTTACAAGCGATCTCAAAACGGATATCTTCAGGATTCCTTTTTTATTATGTCCACTGCAGCAGTCTGCTGTCCGCAGGATGCTTTTCTCTTTTAGGTCGGTTTCGTTTCCAAGACTGCATACAGGTAAAAATCAGATGGAGATGCGCGTGCTTGGGCAATCACTTCAGGAAAAAATAGCTGCTTCCTACGTCTGTTTTGACAACCTCCTCCGGGAGTTTGCCGTGGAGAGCATTTTTGTCGCCTGGACCGGGGGCAAGGACTCCACTGTGCTTGTGTCCTTATGGAAAAGCTATCTTGAACAGAATGGCCTGGAAGGCAAGAATCATCTTCAAGCATTGAGCATAGATACCGGATGTAAGTTTTCCGAGGTTCTTCGTTTTCGTGATGAATTGGCAGCCGAATGGGGTGTTCTGCTCAAGGTGATCCGTCCCAATGCCGATGATCTGGCATTCGGGCCGGATCCTCAGAATCCGGTGGCCTGCTGTCGGCGTCTCAAGATCAAGCCCCTGCAACTGGCTGTTGAACAGCTGGGGGTTGGCGTGCTGATGACCGGCATCAGGCATGACGAACATCACAGTCGGCAAATCGACTCCTGGCGAGAGCTGCGGCAGGGACCCGACTATGTTCAGGCCCATCCCGTCCTGCACTGGAGCGAAATGGATATCTGGGCCTATCATCTTCAGGAAGGACTTCCCTATTGTGAGCTGTATGACCAGGGCTTTCGCTCCCTGGGGTGTCGGCCCTGCACCACTCCGGGCGGTGAGCCTGCTGAACGGTCCGGCAGGAATCAGGAGAAGGAAAACCAGCTGCATGTCCTCAGAAGCCTGGGGTATTTTTAGATGGATAATCGAAAATATAATATTTTTTACATCCGACTGACGGTGATCCTTGTCATCGCCTATATGCTGTTTTTTCAGCCGGAACAGATCAGGTATCAATTCTGGGGCTATCTGTATGTCGCCGCCTATTTGCTCACCAACATCATTATTTTTCGCCTGCCCCAAGCCTATTATCTGAAGCCCGCGTTTTATTATTCTCTGGTCTTTTTTGATACCGGTATGATTGCGCTCGGCATCTTTCTATCCAATCAGTCGGATATGTTCTTTTATCTGATTTATTTTTTCATTATCGGGATCGCGGCCATGAGCATGAATTTGATATACATGATGCTCAATATCTCGGTCTTTATCATCGTCTATGGCTGGATCTTGTACAACGAGGGGAAATTTTCCGGTGACTTGGCCAGCCTCTATGCCTTGCGCCTGCCCTTTATTTTTGCGGTAAGCCTGATGTTCGGCTATATTATCAACAGGATTTTCAAAGACATCCAGAAAAACATTCAGGAACGTGACGACAAGTATTTCGCCTTGGTGGAATCCATCAATTCTCCGGTGTATTTGGTTGACGAGGCCGGGCTGTATCTCTCGGTGAATGATACTTTGGCGGATGAACTGCAAACATCCAAAGACGCAATCCGCGGCTGTTTTTTTAACGATTTTCACAGCCCGGAGGAAAGTGCCGTCTTCATGAAGCATGTCAAGCAGATTTTTATGAGCGGCGCTTCCCGGATGTTCGAGTCTTATAATCCGCAATTGGATAAATGGACCCTGCGGACGATGAGCCCCTTGATCGATCGGGATACCCAGAAGGTCCAGGCTGTTTCCGTGGTTTCCAAAGACACCACCGATCGGGTGAAAGCTGAACAGGAACTGCGGCAGGCCTATGAACAGCTGCAGCAGACCCAGGAGCAGCTTATTCAAAAAAATAAAATGGAGGCCTTGGGGCGTCTTTCCGCAGGCATTGCCCACCAGATACGCAATCCACTGGAGATCATTCTCATGGGATCGGAGTTTTTGGAAAAGCAATTGAAAGGCAGCAACGACCTGGTGCAAATGGGCCTGCAGAAAATAAAAAGCGCCGTGAACCGGGCCGATACCATCATTGAAGATTTTTTGAAATTTTCCAAGACTACCGAGTTCCAGCTGAGCAGCCTGGATATCTGCCCGTTTCTTGAAGAAACCATCGAAATGGTCGAATATAAGGCCAGGAAGCGTAACATGAAGGTGGACCTTGATTGTTCTGAATCCTGGCTTCAGGTTCAAGCCGACAAGAGCACCCTGCAGCAGGTTTTTATCAATCTGATGAACAACGGGCTTGATGCGATGTCCGACGGGGAAACCTTGACCCTGAGAGTCTTCCAGTCAAGCACACTCCCCCGGACCGAGGCGGAGCAAGGCGTTTCAGCTCATTCGCAGGAGGAATTCGTCGTGGTTCAGGTCATCGATAGAGGGGAAGGCATACCCAAGGAGAAGATATCACAAATATTTGAACCTTTTTATACGAGTAAAGGTGCTGTCAAAGGCACCGGACTCGGTTTGTCCATTGCGGTCATGATCATTGAGCGGCATGGCGGAAAGATTGAAGTCAAAAGCAAAGAGGGGTATGGTTCGGTTTTTAGTGTATTTTTGCGGCAAGCCGAATAGGTAAACGAATGTTTTTTGATGCCGGGCGATCCGGAAGAGGAACAGGCGATGAACAAGCTGACACGGATTTTACTCATTGATGATGAAGAGGATTTTTGTTTTTTTGTCAAGGGGAACCTCGAAGCGAGCGGCCTGTTCAAGGTCCTGGCGGTGAACAGCGGCGCGGAGGGCCTGGAGTCGGCTCGAAGGACCCTGCCCGATCTGATCTTGCTGGATATGGTCATGCCGGATATGTCCGGAGACGAAGTCGCCCTGGAGTTGACTCAGGATTCAGTCCTCAAGGAGATCCCCGTGATTTTCCTGACCGCCATTGTCACCAGGGAGGATACAGGAAACAAAAATTTTTCCCGCATCGGCGGACGGTATTTTGTCGCCAAACCCATCGATACCGAAGGACTGATCAAAGCGATCCAATATGTACTGCACCACAAGTCTGATCAAGGAGTTTGCTGAATGAGCGCCGAAGTATTTCAATCCGCTGCGTCGGAGCTGGAACTCAGTTCCAACGCCCGTATTGTTTTGCAAAAACGATATCAGAGAAAGGATGAGTCAGGGGAGGTGGTTGAAACGCCTGAACAGATGTTTCAGAGGATAGCAGCCGCTATTGCCCAAGAGGAGCAGAAGTATTCCATCTCTTCGTACAGCGTTAAAGACCTTGAACAAAAATTCTACGGTTTGATGACCGGTTTTAAGTTCCTGCCCAACTCACCGACCCTGATGAATGCCGGAACCTATCTTGGTCAGCTCGCAGCCTGTTTTGTTCTGTCGGTCGGGGACTCCATGGAGGAGATTTTTGATGCCGTCAAGCATGCGGCCTTGATCCACAAATCAGGCGGGGGGACCGGGTTTTCTTTTTCCAGGCTCAGGCCCAGGGACAGTCGGGTGGGATCCACAGGCGGGGTTGCCTCCGGGCCGATTTCCTTTATCAAGATATTCAATACCGCCACGGAACAGGTCAAGCAGGGCGGGACCCGGCGCGGTGCGAATATGGGAGTCCTTCGCGTGGACCATCCTGATATCCTGGACTTTATTCGGGCCAAAGAACGGGAAGGGCAGCTCAATAACTTCAACCTGTCGGTCGCCTTGACTGAACATTTTATGCAGGCAGTTGAAAAAGACGAAGAATATGCTCTGATTGATCCAAAGAGCGCACAAGGGACAGAGACCCTCCGGGCCAGGGATGTTTTTCAGCTTCTGGTGCAAAAAGCCTGGGAAAGCGGCGATCCCGGCATTGTGTTCATCGATAGGATGAATGCAGACAACCCAACCCCGGATCAGGGGGAAATCGAGAGCACGAATCCTTGCGGAGAGCAACCTTTGCTTCCGTTTGAGGCCTGCAATCTGGGCTCCATAAATGTATCCAGGTTCTTTGCCCCCGGGACGGAAGAGGGCATTGACTGGGAGGATTTTAAGGAAACCATTCACCTGGCCATGCGTTTTCTGGATAATGTCATCGACGCCTCCAAGTATCCTCTGGAACAGATTGAGGAAAAAGTGCATCACAACAGAAAAGTCGGTCTGGGCATCATGGGCTGGGCCGATCTTTTGTATCAGCTGGAAATTCCATACAACAGCCGAAGAGGATTGCATTTTGCCGAAAAACTAATGGATTTTTTTCAGCAGGAGTGCTGGTCCGCTTCCAAGCTCCTGGCTCAAGAAAGAGGCCCATTTCCGGCTTATGAGCGTTCAACCCATGCCCAGAAAAACCTCGGCCCCTATCGCAATGCCACCACCACAACCATCGCCCCCACCGGGACTTTGTCCATTATTGCCGGGTGCTCTTCAGGGATCGAACCCTTGTATGCATTGAGTTTCGTTCGTCAGGTCATGGATGGCGAAAATCTGCTTGAGGTGAATGCCATCTTTGAGCAGGCTCTGAAAAAGGCCCAGTGTCACTCCCAGGGACTCATGCAGGAAGTGGCCCAGCTGGGCACCATCCAGAAGATGGACCATCTCCCGGAATCCATCCGGCAGGTCTTTGTGACGGCCATGGATATTGATCCTGAATTCCATTTGAAGATGCAGGCCGCTTTTCAAAAATACACGGACAATGCTGTATCCAAGACCGTGAATCTCCCGCATTCGGCTCTGCAGGAAGATATCTACCGGATTTACTGGAATGCGTATGAATTCGGCTGCAAAGGGGTCACGGTTTACCGGGACGGCAGTAAAAGCGAGCAGGTCTTG
The DNA here is from genome assembly GCA_011389765.1 of Desulfohalobiaceae bacterium S24. Taxonomy (GTDB): domain Bacteria; phylum Desulfobacterota; class Desulfovibrionia; order Desulfovibrionales; family Desulfothermaceae; genus JAABTT01. Next base: position 39,780 of record JAABTT010000020.1, read on the forward strand.
AGCAGCGGCCGGGCACAAGAAAAAATTGTGGATGGAAAAGCAGCAGTCAAGACAAAAGAGCGGCCCGAAGTTGTCTACGGCTTCACCCAAAAGGTCAAGACCGGTCTCGGCGATTTGTATCTGACGGTCAATGAGGTTGACGGACAGCCCTTTGAAGTCTTTGCCACCATCGGACGGTCCGGCCGCTCCATAACGGCGAAAAGCGAAGCCATCGGCCGTCTGGTGTCCCTCATTCTTCGGTCCGGCATCAATGTTCGGGAAGTGGTGAATCAGCTCAAGGGGATCGGGGGCGAACATCCGGTTTTTCAGAAAAAAGGCCTGCTCCTGTCCATTCCGGATGCTGTAGCCTGGGTCCTGGAAAATCGCTATCTCAGTGAAGACAAGCCCGTTCCGGATTCGGGAAGCCTCTCCAGGCCCAACTGCCCTGAATGCGGGGAAGTCCTGTATTTTCAAGAAGGCTGCTTCTTGTGCCAGGCCTGCGGCTATACCAAGTGCGGGTAGTTGGAAGTAGGAGATCGGACATCGGACATCGGATGTCGGACATCGGAGTTCGGAACGCGGAAGGGGGAGTGCGGAAGGGGGAAGTGAAGAAACGCGGATTTTTTCAAGTGGGCTTCTCCGGCCTCCGACACGTGTCACGTCGACAGTATGCCGGTATAACAAAGTTTCTTCACTGATTAAGCTGGCCGGTCCACCATGCCGCCGGCAGGGCCGATCTCCGACGTCCGACGTCTGATCTCCGACATCCGGCCTCCGACCTCCGATTACTGTCTTTCAATTGCTTGCCTGATCCCGGGTTTGGTCGTAAATTTGCTCAGATCCGAGGCGCAAGAAATTTTGAAACCGCAGTGTATTCCGATACATGAGGATTTCGAAATTGTGCAGCAACGAAGGAGATGAGTGAGTTTCCGTCCAAACACTATCTGCGCTGGTCGTCCTTGAACAACTTATAGTTGATGGAATCGACCAGAGCCTGCCAGCTGGCTTCCACAATGTTTTCCGAGACGCCGACCGTGACCCAGCGATCGTGCTGATCCCCGGATTCGATCAGGACCCTGACTCTGGAAGCGGTGCCGGGACAGAGATTTTGATTGGGGGTCAGGACCCGCACCTTGAAGTCCATAAGGGTCATGTCTTTGAGATTGGGATAAAAGATCTCCAGGCCTTTGCGCAGGGCATTGTCCAGGGCGTTGACCGGGCCGTCTCCGGTTGCGGCCGTGTGCTCGATTTCCCCTCCGACTTGAATCATCACCGTGGCCTCTGAAAACGGGGCATTTTCCTCCTGGGTCTTGGCGTCCGTGACTCTGAACCCCAGAAGCGTGTAGTATTTTTTCCCTTTGCCCATGGCCTGATTCAAAAGTAGTTCGAAAGAGGCTTCGGCAACGGCATATTCATAGCCGATGCTTTCCAGTTCCTTGACCTTGACCAGGACCTCCTTGACCGCCGGGTCGGTTTTTTCAAGCGGGATACCGAATTGTTTGGCCTTGAACAGGATATTGCTCTGGCCGGAGAGATCGGAGAGCAGAACCCGCCGCTTGTTGCCCACACTTTCCGGGGGGATATGTTCATAGGTCAGGGGATTGCGCCGGACGGCGCTGACGTGGATGCCCCCTTTGTGGGCAAAGGCGGCTTTGCCCACAAAGGGCTGGCGGATAAAGGGGCGGATATTGGAGACTTCAGCAATATACAGGGCTGCATTCCGCAATTTTTTGAGATGGCCCTCAGGCAGGCACTTGAATTGCATTTTCAGTTCAAGGGCCGGAATGATGGAGCTGAGATTGGCGTTGCCGCATCGTTCCCCATAGCCGTTGATGGTTCCCTGAACCTGTCTGACTCCGCAGTTCACTGCCTGCAGGGAGTTCGCCACAGCCAGTTCGCAATCGTTGTGGACATGGATGCCCAGTTGCTGATGGGGATACGCCTCGCGCACGGATTGGATGATTTCCTTAAGTTCTGTGGTCAATGTCCCGCCGTTGGTGTCACAAAGGACAATGACCTCGGCGCCGGCCTGAATGGCTTTGTCCAGGCAGGCCAAGGCATAGGCCTGATCGGCTTTAAAGCCGTCGAAAAAATGCTCCGCATCAAAAAAAAGCTCCCGGATATGCGGCCGGATATAGGCCAGGGAGTCCTGAATAAGCTCCAGATTGCGCTCCTTGGAGATACGGAGGGCTTCCTTGACATGGATATCCCAGGTTTTTCCGAAGAGGGTGATGGCCTGGGGATCGGACAGGAGGGCTTGCTTGAAGCTCAGGTCGTTCTCCGGAGTTGTCTTGGGATTATGGGTGCTGCCGAAAGCCGTAATTTTCGAGTGTTGGAGCCGGTAATTCTTGATTTCCTGAAAAAACTGGCTGTCCGTGGGATTGGATCCGGGCCAGCCGCCCTCGATATAGGCTACTCCCAGTTCATCGAGTTTTTGGGTCAACCTGACCTTGTCTGCAGTAGTGAAATGGATTTCTTCGGACTGAGCCCCGTCCCGCAGGGTCGTGTCATAGATCTGGATGCCTGTATTCATGGAGTACTCGTTGCGTAATGTTTTATGTGCTGAAGTTTTTAAGAAAAAGGTATTGGTTTTATCTCATATAGCCTGTTCCTCTTCTTTGCCCTGACAATCGGCAATCGCAAATAAAAAAATATAGAACAGGCCTTACCTGCTAAATTCGGCAGACTCGGGCTCTTTTTCCAGACCAAAGGCCTCGTGCAGGGTGCGTACCGCCAGCTCCGTGTATTTATCCTCGATGAGACAGGAAATTTTGATCTCCGAGGTACTGATGATGAGAATGTTGATGTCTTCAGCCTGGAGGGCCTTGAAGGCTATGGCCGCCACCCCGGAATGATTGCGCATCCCCACGCCGATAACCGAGACCTTGCTGACGTGTGTATCCGTAAAAACACCCCTGGCTCCGAGATCCGACTGGATGTTTTCAATAAGCCGCTTGCTTCGCTCCAGATCTCCTTTTGAAACGGTGAAAGTGATGTCGGTCCGACCTTCCCGGCTGGGATTCTGGACGATCATGTCCACCACGATCCCGGCCGTAGCCATGGGTTCAAAGACCGATGCCGCGATTCCCGGTTCATCAAATACGTCAACCAAGGTGATCCGGGCTTGATTCTTGTCATAAGCCACTCCCGAGACAAGGACCGATTCCATTGCCATATCCTCCTGGACAAGAAGTGTTCCTGGTTCCGTGTTGAAAGTCGATCGGACATGGACCGGGACGTTGTATTTTTTTGCGAATTCCACCGAGCGGATTTGGAGGACCTTGGCCCCCATGCTGGCCATTTCCAGCATTTCGTCATAGGCGATTCTGGAGAGTTTTCTGGCCTGGGAACAGATGTTCGGATCAGTGGTGTACACCCCATCCACGTCGGTGTAGATTTCACAGACCTTGGCCTGCAGGACCGCGGCCAAAGCCACCGCCGAGGTGTCGGAACCACCCCGGCCTAACGTGGTCAGGTTGTGGTTGATGTCACATCCCTGAAAACCGGCCACGACCAGGACCTCATATTTCTTGAAATGCTCCCGAAGAGCCGCCTGGTCAATATCCAGTATCCTGGCCGTACCAAAGGACGGATCGGTATGGATCGGTATCTGAAATCCGAGCAGCGATCTGGCCCGGATGTGATTGGCCTGGAGAAGCATGGCGAATAAACTGGCGGAGACCTGCTCCCCGGTGGTCAGAAGAACATCCATTTCCGCAGGAGGAGGGTTTTGGGACCACTCTTCGGCCAGAGCGATCAAGCGGTCCGTCTCTCCGGCCATGGCCGACAGAACAACCACAAGCCTTGATCCCTGCTCCAATGGCTCTTTAACTTTGGCCATCACCTTGCGCATGCATTCCAGATTCGCAACCGAGGAGCCGCCAAATTTTTGGACCACAATGTCCATTGAAAACCCCGTTGTCCTTTATCCTTTCAATTCTGCTAAAAAAACTTGCTTCCAGACAGGTCGAAGGCGCCTCATCGTTAGATGAGGCGTTGCAAAAAAATTACACGGGATCTTTGCACCAAGTCCCGCGGCAGCGGTCCCGGAGGCCGGCCAGTATCTGTTCAGCGTATTCTCCGTGTGCCGTGATGGCGGCTTTGCGTGCGGATCCCCGGTAGTCTAAGCCAACGCTCAGATAATGCTCGGGATAGACAGCCTCGGGAAGATGTTCGGACCATTCCACGAGGATTTGGCTCGTCTGGAGCCCCAGGTATTCCTCCACGAGTTCATCACTTCCTCCGGGTTCGATTCGATACAGATCAAGATGTATGATTTCCGGAGACGTCGGATAGATATTGACCAGGTTAAAGCTTGGACTGTTGACTTCGGCCTGTTCGCCTCCCGGGTACTGTTCGACCAGAGCCCGGATCAGGCTTGTCTTTCCGGATCCCAGCGGGCCTTGAAAAAGCACCGTACACGGTCCGTGCCCCTGGAGAATACCGGATAGCAGAGATCCCAGCTTCCGGGTCCGGGTTTCGTCTTGCAGATGGAGCAGCATATTATAGAATTTGGATTTTTTTTTGCGATTGTTACGACAAAAAAGAATAGACGGTTCTCTGGTATAAAATTCAATCTTTTTTTCAAGGGCTAAAGCGCTAGGCATCAGGATTTGGGCACCAGGGTTTTCAGCACATCTTCTTTGCCCACAATACCCACAAGCTTTTCTTCGCTGACGACAGGAATGGTATGGAAATTTTTGTTGACCATCAAATCCGCCAGTTTTTCAATGTCTTGATCTGGTGCGATGCAGGTCGGTTTTGGAGTCATGGCATGGCGAACCTCTGTGGCCGAAATCTTTTGGATCTCTTTCTCCATTTGATGCAAGGACTGGAGAGGGATTAGTCCGTCAAAGAGGGTGAACACCGTGGGCAGGGGGAGTTGCTTCTGTTGCGATATGAGGTCGCTCTGGCAGATGATGCCGATGACCTTTAGCTCTTCATCCAGGACCGGGAGCCCGTTGATGTGGTTTTGTAAAAGCAGGGCCGCGGCTTCCGTGATTTTGGTATCCGCTTTGACGCTGATAACGTCCTTGGTCATGATTTCAGAAACGTGCATGATGTTCTTTCTCCATATCAGAATGGAGGTTCAAAACCTCCATTCTGATATTTGATTGTTTACAGGTATTGGTCAGAGGGGATCTCTCTTTTTTATACCTGGTTGTAGGCGAATGTTCGGCCAAGTACGGAGGAGTTTAGGCATGGCTACTGAAAAAATCAAGGCATGAGGGCAGGGTATGGGCGATTTCTTGAGCCAGATTTCCCCGATGGGGGAATTTTTCCTGAAGTTCTTTGCCGGCCAGGGCGTGCCAGTAGACCGCCGCGCTTGCCGCAGCGAAAGGCTCCATGGACCGGGCCAGGAGGCTGCCGAGTATTCCGGAGAGAACATCGCCGGACCCGCCCACGGCGAGATTGCCGCAGGCAAATGGGGAGAAAAAGAGCGGCGCATTCGGGGCGCCGATAAGGGTTCCCGCTCCCTTGAGTATCACGGTGCACCCGGATTTTTGGACGATGTCTCGGATATGTTTTAATCGCGAGGCTTGAATGTCCGCACTGCTGCATCCGCAGAGACGAGCCATTTCGCCTGGATGAGGAGTGAGGATGCTCTGCGGGGAGAGCCGGGAGAGAAGCTCCGGGTCGGCGGCCAGGGCAAACAGGGCATCCGCATCATAGACAGTGGGTTTGGTCTGGGACTGGACAAGGGCCTGGAGGAATTCAATGGTTTGGGGGTCTCGGCCAATCCCCGGTCCGACGACAAGCGCATCTGAGGCTTCGATGGCCTCTTGGAGCGGATCGAGCATCTGCCGGGTCCACCGGCGTCCTGAAGCCAAGGGCCGGGTCATGAGATCCGGCCAGCCCTGCTTGATTTCCGGGCATAGGTCCTCCGGGGCGGCGACCGTTACCAGGCCGCTGCCGGATCGCAGAGCGCCCAGTCCGGCCAAGGTGGCTGCGCCGGTTAAGCCTGGAGAACCTCCGAGAATCAGGAGATGTCCGGCTCTGCCTTTATGGTCGGAACATTCGAGAGCCGGAAGGGTCTGGAGCACTTTCCGGGTGAGCCCAAAAGCGTCTGGCGGGTGGGCGGTTTTGATGGATTTGGGAATTCCGATTTTTCGAACGGCCAGTTCTCCGACGAAATCTGAGGCCCCAGGCATGAAGAGGCCCAGTTTGGTCTCCTCAAAGGTCACCGTGCAATCGGCTTTGACGGCGATGGGTTCGGGCCGGCCGGTGAGGCCGTTCAAGCCGGAGGGGATGTCAATGGAAAGTACGAAGCGATGCCGGCCGAGTCGGTTCATGGCTTCGATCCAGTATTGATAGTCTTGCCGCAGGGGGCCCTTAAATCCGGTTCCCAGGAGTCCGTCGATGAGAATGTCCGGACGATTGAGCGATTCCAGATTATAGCCGATGAGCTTCATCATCCGGACGTCGCTTTTTTGCGCGAGTTGGATATGGAAGGCTGTGTCTCCGGAATAATCCTGCAGTTCCCTGGTGTGCAGTACCAGGCATTTGGCTTTGTGCTCCATGAGATGCCGGGCCAGGGCAAAAGCATCGCCCCCGTTATTGCCTGAACCGGCAAACAGGACAATATTGGAGTCTTCAAGTGATGAGAAATGCGAGTTCAGGACATGGAATATTTCCCGGCTGGCGTTTTCCATGAGCATTGCTCCGGGAATTCCGAAATCTTCAATGGTCAACCGGTCCCAATGTGCCATTTCCTTCGGGCTCAACAAAGGGGTGAACATGGGCTTTCTCCTGGATCTGTTGCAGTTATTTTTCCAAGATGACCACGGCGCAGGCCGTGTCCCGGGCATGGGTCAGGCTGAGATGGATCCGAACGATTCCCAGTTCATCAGCCTGCTGCAAGGCCGGACCCGAAAAGCTGAGGCAGGGCTTTCCGTTTTGGGCTGAATGGATCTTAAGGCAGTGAAAGGTGATGCCCTGAGAGAATCCGGTTCCCAGGGCCTTGACCCCGGCTTCCTTTCCGGCAAAGCGGGCCGCCAGGAAGGGAACCGGGCTTTTGGGGATATGCGCCAGTTCTTCAGGGGTGAGAATTTTTCCGGCGAATTTCAAACCAAAGCGTTCCCAGGCTTTTTGTATCCTCTCTGTTTCAATCAGATCGAGTCCAATGTTGACAATCATTGTTTCGATCAGTCAACAAAATTTTGGATGACAGCGGCCATATCCCGGACGGCCCGCTCCATGCCCATGAGGGAGGCCCGGGCCACGACGGCATGGCCGATGGAGTATTCCCGGATGCCTGGAACCCTGGCAAAGGCTTTAATATTGGTATAATTGAGGCCGTGCCCCAGGTTGACCTTGAGGTCCAGGTCCCGGGCTGTGCTGATGCTGGCAAGGATCTTGTCCAGTTCGGCCGCGGCTTTTTTTTCATCCCGGGCGTCGGCATAGTGACCGGTATGGATTTCAATATATTCCGCTCCGATGTCGGCCGCGGCTTGGATCTGCCTTGCATCGGCATCAATAAACAGGCTGGAATGAATGCCCAGCTCATGGATCGGCCGTAAAAAATCCCGATACCGCTGCTCCTGATCGATGCAGTTCAGACCGCCTTCCGTGGTCAATTCCTGGCGCTTTTCCGGAACCAGACAGATCATGTGCGGCTGGGTGTTCAGAGCGATGGACTGCATCTCTTCCGTGGCGGCCATTTCCAAGTTGAGGTTGGTCTTGATGGTCTTCTTGATCAGGTCTACATCCCGGTCATTGATGTGCCGGCGATCCTCCCGGAGATGAATGATGATCCCCTCGGCTCCTCCGACTTCAGCCAGAAAGGCCGCGTGAACCGGGTCCGGTTCTTCGGCCAGCCTGGCCTGGCGAATAGTGGCGATATGATCGACATTGACAACAAGCTTTGGCATTGGAATCTCCTTCATGTTTCATCAGCCTGTAAACAGACTCTGTACAAAACATCCCGGGTGGTTTGTCAAGTGAAAAATAGCGGCTTCAGTAGATACCCAGATCGCAGCCGGCCGCTATGGTCTGACCGAGTTCAAGGCACTGATCAAGGATCTCCTGCTCAACCGGTCCCCGGGAAATGACGGGTTCAAAGACTTTTTTGAACCGAAAGCCGGTGAGGATCCTTTCAATCTGGTCCCGGCAATTCCGGCCGTCGTTGCCGGCGCTGATGAACAGGACATAGGGTTTTCTGAAGGTTTTCGGATTTTGGATTGCGGCCTCATAGGTCCTGTCGAAGAAATCTTTGATCATGCCGGCCATATACCCGAAATATTCAGGAGATCCAATAGCCATCCCGTCGCAGGAGCGCAAGTCTTCAAGGCCGGTTTCGGCTGCCGGCTTGAGATTGACGGCCGCGTTTTCAACGCTTTCCACCCCGGCGGCGACAGCCTGGGCCATGAGCCGGGTGTTGCCGCTCTGGGAGTGATACATGACCAGGATTGTGCTCATACAGAATTCTCCATCGTAAATCTATCAGTCATGCATCACCTTCAATAAAACGCTCCAGCGTCTCCAGGGGCTGGGCTCCGACAAGCACTTCCCGGCCATTATAAAAGCTGGGCACCGCCCTGATGCCCATTCGACGGGATCTCTCCCAGTCCTGATCCACGGTTTTCCGGTACTTCCTCTGGACAAGAATCTCGCGGGCCTCATCAGGAGAAAGGCCACAGGACCGGGCCACAGCCAGCACTTCCTCGAGCAGTCCGATGTTTTTGCCCTCGGCAAAATAAGTCTCAAAAACCTTTTGATGAAAACAATCCCCGGCGCCCATATCCTCGGCCCATTTCCCGAGTTCCTGGGCCAGGCGGCTGTTGTAGGTCATGGTCCTCTCTCCGAAGGGGAGGCCTTCTTCCCTGGCCACCTGTTGCAACCTGGCCAGCATGGCTGGAATGTCCACATCCCGGCCCTTGAAGAGCTCCTGCAGGGACTGGCCTGCCTCGGGGGTCTCCGGATGCAGGGGAAAGGCAACCCAGTTGATATCCAGAGCATGCTTCTGTCGCAGTCTTTCAATACGCCCGGTAATGAAGTAGCACCAGGGTCAGATGTAGTCCGAAAAGATCTCCAGTGATTTTGTTTGATTCATAACCATCCTATGTGTTTGGAATTTCGGTTTCGAGAAGATTCTCCTTTGAGATTTTCCTTTTCAACGAAAATGCATGCCAGTTACCATGATAAACCCTCGTTTGATCTGTTTAAGATTCCGGTACCTGGTTCAGGCTCAGAAACATTCTTGC
>JAABTT010000021.1 GCA_011389765.1 Desulfohalobiaceae bacterium S24
GGCGCTCCATTCCGGCAGATGCCGGATTTTGCCCCTACTGCGGGCATCAGGTGCTGGTCATTGATCAATGCCGGGAATGCGGGAAGAACCTTTCGGCCGGGGCCAGATTCTGCCCGAGTTGCGGCACAAAGGTGGAAAAAAAAGGACAGTCAAAATACTGTTCGAAGTGCGGGACGGAGAATCTGCAGCAGGCCCGCTTCTGCAACAACTGCGGAGAAGGGCTTGGGGATTGAAGATTGACTATTGAAGATTTAATATTGCTGCAGGGGGGAGTGGGAATTGAAGAGTGAAGATTGAATATGTAGGGTTCCAGGTCCACTTCGAAATTTGAAATTGGCAAGAAAAGAATGCAGAAAAGCAGAATGTTCTATTACGCCTCATCAAATTTCCAATTTCTTTGACAAGAACTTCAACTGCTTCGAAGCAACACATTTTTTTGTTTTCTATGACAGAGATGAACCGATAAGCGTCTGTGCTGCAGGGGATTGATAAAATGAATATGGTATGTCCTGGGATGCGATTGCTTCCTTTCGCTCGTACTGACGTATGGAAATGCGTTTTTTGCAGCAATATTCAATCGTCTCTATTCAATCTTCAATGACCAGCTATTCCATAGATCTCCAGTGCCCGCAATGCGGAGCACCGGTTGTTCTGGACGAGACCGAACGTATCGTGGCCTGCGACTACTGCCGGGTACGGCACATCATTGTCAGCGGCCGGCATCAGACCTACTGCATCCCGCCAAAGCAGGATATACCTCCGGACAGTCTCTTGTATGTTCCGTACTGGAGGTTCAAGGGGATGGCTTTTGCCCTGCTGGGCTCCAAAGTCCTGCACCGGCTGATCGACAGCAGCGCCCAGGCTGTGGAAAATGCCGGAGTCCCCTTTTCCTTGGGCCTGCGCTCCCAGACCCAGCGCCTGCAACAGGTCACGCCCGCGAGTCCGGGCCGGTTTCTGATCCCCACGCTTCCTGTCAAGGACCTGCTGCAACGGATGAACGGGCAGCGTCTCGGGCTTGGCGCAGGGCAGAAGAGTCCCGGGCTGCAGGTCCATATCGGAGAGGTGGTCAGCCTCATCTACAGTCCGGTTCTGGTCGGTGCTCAGGGTCTTCAAGACGGGATCACCGGCCGGGCCTATTCAGGAAAAGCCGTGACTCTGGAGGAGGAGCAGATCAGTCCTGAACCGCCTGCAAGCATGTCCTTTCTTCCGGTGCTTTGCCCGCACTGCGGGTGGGACCTGGCCGGCGAGACCAAAAGTCTCTGTCTCATGTGTACAAACTGTGGCTCGCTCTGGATCGGTCACAAAGGCCGGCTCATTCAACTCCCGTTTCAATTCTACGGGAGTCGCCTGCAAGATGCAGTCTATCTTCCATTCTGGCGGTTCAAGGCCGGGGACGGGGAGCTGCCCGCGGAGGCCTTCCCTCCGGCAATCCGGCCATTGCTGGATGAAGGGTCAAAGCAGGCTTTCATGGTCCCGGCCTTTAAGATCCATCCCGGGCTTTATCTGCGCCTCAGCCGGCAGATGACCTCCGGGACCGGAAGCGGTTTCAAGCCTGAAAAATTTCCCAAAGCAGCCTATTATCCGGCCACCCTGCCTTTCCGGGAAGGCTTTCAGTTCCTGCCCATCCTGCTGAGTCGGATGGTCCGGAATGCGGGGCAACCGGCCGAAGCAGTGTCCGCGGCCAAGCTGAAGCCGCGTCAGGTCAGACTCGTTTTTGTCTCTTTTCACAGCCGCGGGTCCGATCTGGTCCAGCCGGATTTGAATATCGGCCTCCATAAAAACGCCCTGTCCGTCGGGCGCAGCTTTTAAATGAAACTTGCAATTTTTCGCCTCCGGAATTATGCCTGTTCCATGCCGCGCATCGCTTTATCCGGGTTGAGCCTGGCCTGGTTCATTTGGAGTCTGGGGGCCCTGTTTTATCTGACGGGCTTTTTTCAGAGGGTGGCCCCGGCGGTCATGACTGAAGAATTGATGCATGATTTCGACATCAGTGCAGCTGCTCTGGGCAACCTTTCCGCTTTCTACTTCTACAGTTATGTGTTCATGCAGATTCCCACCGGCATTCTGGCCGACCGAATGGGACCCCGCCGCCTGCTTTCTCTGGGGGCCCTGACGGCCGGATTGGGGACGGTGCTTTTCGCGCTGGCACCGGATTTCTTCTGGGCCTGTCTCGGACGCTTCCTGATCGGCGGTTCAGTCGCAGTTGCCTTTGTCGGGCTCATGAAGCTCACTACCAGTTGGTTTCCGCACCGCTATTTTGCCATGGTCACCGGGGTGGCTCTCCTGGCCGGGATGGTCGGGGCTGTTTTCGGCGGCCCGCCTCTCAGGCTGCTCATCAATATTTTTAGCTGGCGTCCGGTGCTCCTGGCTTCAGCTTTGGCCACCTTTGTTCTGGCTGGTTTGATCTGGATGTTTGTGAGAGATTATCCCCAGGACAAAACATACGCGGCCTGGACCGACCCGGAAAGCCGGAGGCAAGAGCAAACCGGACGGGACATCCTGCGCGGACTGATCACGGTTTTCAAAAACAGAAACATCGTGCTCCTGTTTCTCATTCCAGGCGGCCTGGTGGGCTGTGTGCTCACCTTTTCCGGATTGTGGGGCGTTCCCTATCTGACCACCCATCATGGGCTCAGCACGCACCGGGCCGCCTTTTTGACTTCGGCCATGATGGTGGCCTGGGCCTTGGGAGGCCCGTTTTTCGGATGGTTATCCGACCGGATCGGTCGCAGGAAGCCGCTCTTTTTTCTGGGATGTTTGGGGGCCTTGTGCGGCTGGATGGTGATTATTTTTCTGCCGGACATCCCTATGGGCTTGCTCCTAGCGGCGCTCCTCGTTACAGGATTCTGTTCGGGAAGTATGATCGTGGCCTTTGCCTTTGGCAAGGAATCCGCCGCGCCTTCGCTTTCCGGAACCGTATCCGGGGTGATCAACATGGGCATTATGCTCGGCCCGACCATTATGCAGCCCCTGGTCGGGTGGATTTTGGACAGTCAGTGGCAGGGGGAAGCAGTCAAAGGGGTCAGGATCTACAGCCTCAAGGCGTATCAAACGGGGTTCAGCTGCATGCTGATCTGGCTGGCTCTGGCGATCGTGCTGCTTGTCCTGACCCGGGAGACCTTTTGCCGGCAAGCTCTATAGGATTTACTATTGAAGATTGAAGATTGCTGAACATAAGAAAATCAGGAAGTTACCTTGGTTCTATCCAAAACCATTTTCTTAAGGTCTCCAGCATCTTGGATTTTCAATTTCAAATTTCCAATTACCAACCCTAAGGAAAAAATAACTGTGTTCAGCAGAATTGAGCTTTTCAGACAAATAATGGCGCCCTTTTGTCTGCTGGTCGGTGTGTATCTCTGGATAAGCGGAGGGCAGCCGGCCGCAGCCGATCCCGGTATCCAACAGGGCAGAATTACAGCGATAATTCAGGAAAAACTGGACAGGGACGCGCAGCCTGATGAGCTATGGCTTGGCTGTGAATTGATCCATGCCAGCCAAGATTTGATCGATTTTTACAGGGGACGCGCCTTCCGGCCGCTTTGGGTGAACCCCGGGGGGCTCCATGAGCAGGGGCGGACCCTGCCGCAACTTTTAAAAAACACTGCAAATCATGGATTGAGTCCCGAGGATTATCACCTGAGCTGCATCAGAGGCCTGCTGGAAGTGCTTGATAAGTTTGCAGGCCGGGAAACAGAAGGTTCTGCTTTGGCCCCGGAATTTCTGGCCCAGCTGGATATCCTGCTGACGGACGGCTTTCTGGTCAGCCTGTCCCACCTTGCCGCCGGCAGAGTCTCTCCCAAGACCCTTCATCCGCAGTGGCTGGCGCCTGAAAAAAAAGCGCATATTCTTGCCGGTCTGGCCGATTTCGGCAGGGGAGAAGACGTACAGAGCCTCTACGAATCTTTTGTGCTTTCCTGCCGGAAATACCAGGCCCTGTTGTCGGCAGGCACAAGACTGCGCTCTGTGGTTGCCCTTGGAGGCTGGCCCGTCATTCCCGGGGGGCCGCTCCTGCAGCCCGGAGATACGGACCTTCGGGTCTTTTTGCTCAGACTGCGCCTGACTCAAGCACAGGGCCGGCAGGCAGCTGTGAGCCGCTTGGGCTTTTATTATGATCGGGGGCTTGAAGCAAGGGTCAAGCAGTTTCAGCTGCAGCACGGTCTGAAAATCGACGGCCTTGTCGGTGAGCATACCCTGCAGGCCCTCAATGTCTCAGCCGAAGATCGGCACCGAACCGTGCTGGTCAACCTTGAGCGACTGCGCTGGCTGTCCTGTGGACTCAAAGAGCGCTTTATTGTAGTCAACACCGCGGATTTCAGTTTACAGGGATATGAGAATCAGCAGCAAAAATTGCACCTCAAGGTGATCGTGGGCAAGAAATACGCAAAGACTCCGGTCTTTAGAAAACAATTGCAGTATATCGTGCTCAATCCCTATTGGAATGTCCCGCGGAGTATTGCCGTCAAGGAAATTCTCCCCAAGGTGCAAAAGGATTCCGAATATCTGGCCAAAAAGCATCTCCAGGTCCTGTCAGGATGGGAGAACCCTGCTCTTCTTGAACCTGAAGATATTAACTGGTCCGAAGTCACCCCCGACAACTTCTGGTTGCGATTTCGGCAGCAGCCCGGTCCCTGGAACAGTCTCGGCCGCATCAAATTCATCTTTCCCAACCCCTTTCATGTCTATATTCATGATACGCCGCACAAAGTGCTTTTTGAGCGTCAGGAAAGGGCCTTAAGCCATGGCTGCATTCGGGTACAGCACCCGGTCAGGCTGGCGGATTTTGTCCTGCAGGATGATCCCCAATGGACGGCTGAACGTATCCTGGAGATCTTCGGAAGCCGAAAACGGAAAGTCATTGTCCCCTCGGCTCCCTGCCTGGTGGTTTTGACCTATCGCACCGCCTGGGTAGACGAAGCAGGCCGCTTGCATTTTCGGAAAGATATTTACAACCGGGATCAGCAACTGTGGAAAGCTTTGCGTCAGGCTTCCGACACCGGGCAGAATATCCCGTCCCAGGATTCCGGCCACAGGGACGGTTGACTGTGGAGCGTTTTTTGTGTAGGGGATTCCTTTTGTATACAAAAGCCAGCGCCTAAAAACGAGTGTATTGCGTTTTTAAAGGGTTTTTTTGGGTTTTGTGCTCAAGATGGGATGTTCATCCCCAGCAGCACGCTGCGCTTTTCAATGCCAGGGGAGGTTTCAATCGCTATGCGCAAGCATCTTCGAGCCCTGCTTCCTATTCTGCTCTGTTGCGGTCTGTTGGCTGTTCACAGCCCGGTTTCCGGCACAGGCGATACTGCAGCCGTAATATCTCAGGACCGTTTTTCCGCGTACCTTGATGAGGTCTATTCCAGCTGCGACCTGGAAAACAAGCTGGATAAAGATGTTTTTGACTACGCCATGATCGGTTATTTCAATCTGAAAAAAAAGGACCATCTCAAGAAGCCGAGTATTCTCAGTATCATTGATTACACCCAGCCTTCAACCCGAAAACGTTTTTTTGTTCTGGATCTCAGCAGGCAAAAGCTGCTCTTTAATTCCCTGGTCGCCCATGGCAAGAATAGCGGTGAAAACTTCGCCAAAAACTTTTCCAACAGGCCGAATTCAAAACAAACGAGTCTGGGCTTTACTGTCACGGGAGAGACCTATTACGGGAAACACGGCTTATCTTTGCGGCTTCGGGGGGCTGAAGACGGTTTTAATTCCAACAACCTGCAAAGATACATCGTGGTTCACGGGGCCGACTATGCCTCAGAGGATTTTATCCGGCAACACGGCAGGCTGGGAAGGAGCTGGGGCTGCCCCGCCCTGCCCAAGGATGTTTCCAAACCGGTGATACATAAGATTCAAGACGGGACCTCCCTTTTCAGCTTTTACAGGGATGAAGAATACCTCAACTCATCTGAATTACTCGATGTTGACAGCGCCTTGGACGGATTTTCAGAGGGTATGCCGCAAAGCAGCACAAGACGTGGGGCAGGCTCCTGAATGCCTTTCCGGCCAGACGCGAGTCTGTCCCGCCATTGAGTACGCGCACCTTCGGTTTGACTTCCGAAAAATCATCCCTATATTTTCTGGTGTGGCGCCTTCCATAATAACCGCAACCCAGGAAGGACAATCACACTATGTTTCAAGACACGTATTTTGAAAGCCCGACCGGCACCAAGGGCTGTTTTCTCTCTCCTGAAGACTGCCTGTATCAAATGCCGGATAAGGATTTGATTATCTCCACCGCCTGCCCGGAGGATATTCCCGGAATCCATGCCTTGGAAACAGTAATCGAGGGCCCCGGGGCCGCTTCCAGAACGGCTCTGGAAGAGCGCCTGCAGATGTTCAGGGACGGTTCACTTGTGGTCAAATGCGATGACCGGGTCGTGGGGTATCTCCAGTCCACCATTTGGAAGAATACCGTCTTTGCACGCTTTGCCGAGATCTGTGATTTTGCGAAATGGCACCGGAATGACGGGGATGAACTCTACCTTATTTTCCTGGGGGTCCATCCAAAATTCCGATCAAACGGGCTTGCCGGACATCTTTTGGCCTGTTTGACTAAACTCGGAAAATTCTACGGACTGCGCCGGATTACGCTGGTGGCCAAGAACCACCTCATTCCCTTTTATGAGCGAAACGGTTTTCAGACAGTCAAAGAACTGCCGGATTTTCTTCCAGGAGAGGCCTTTTCTCCTTTTCTGATGCAGAAAAGACTCGCTTGAATTATGAGCTTTCCCAGGGGAAAAGCTGATTGGGAGGTCGGTTCATGAAAGCAAACACAGTGTTTTTCTGCCTCGCCGCGGCCCTTTTGTTTCTGGTTTTCGGCCCGGCCGGGCTTGGGGCGGCTGAAACTGCTGCGCCCGAGTTGAGCCTGGAAGAGGCATACGCCAAGTCCCTGAAAAACAACAATCAGATCCGTTCGTCCCGGGAACAGGTCCGGCAGGCGGAGCAGGAATTGGATATTTCCACCTCGCAGCTTCTGCCGCAGATGAACGCCCGGGCCGAACAAACCCGGCAGAAGACCTCCGCCATCTTCAGTCAAGCCGATGATTACGGCTTATTGACCGTCTCGGCCAGCCAGCATCTCTATCAAGGGGGCAAGTACTGGAACCGGCGCCGGGCCAGCAAAAACGCTTTGCAAAGCCAGAAATACCGTCATTTCAGACGACTGCAATCCATTCTTTTCAATGTGGCCGCCCAGTACTACGAGACCCTTCTGGCCGAAGAGAATATTGTTATTGCTGAAAATCAGATCCAGCGAACCCTGGAGCAGCTGGAACTGGCCCAAAATCGTTACGAGGTGGGTTTGGTCAATAAGACCGCCGTGTTCAGGGCCGAAGTCCAAGTGGCTGAGGCCAGGGAGCAGCTGGAACGGGCCAAAAACCAGCGTGCCCTGGCCCTGGAGAATTTGCGGCTGGAAATGGGGGTTGAAGATTTGCCGCATACAATCAAAGGAATACAGGAGAAGCGGCTCGAAGCAGTCGGTCCAAAAGAATTGCGGGTGCAGGGTTTGCAGAACAGGCGGGATTTGCAGCAGCTGGCCGAGAGCCTACAGGCGGCCGAAATGAACCTGGAAGCAGAAAAGGGGGATTATTGGCCCAGGCTCTCTGTTGAGGGCGCCTATTCCAGGACAAATGAAGAGGACCTCTATTTCGGGGAGACAGAGGACTGGAATGTTTCGCTCGTGGCCTCGTATCCTTTGTTTACCGGCTTCAGGGATGAATCTGAAGTGAAACAGGCTCGGCACCGGAAGTCGGAGCTCGATGCGGAGTATCGCCGCTTGGAGCGGACGGTATCTACTGAAATCCGCTCGGTGTATCTCCACCTCAAGACCCAGGAAAAGGTAATCAACAGCCTTGAAAAAGCTGTGCAATCCGCCACTGCCAATTATGAACAGATCCTGGCCCAGTTCAACGAAGGCCTGGTCACCTCCGTGGATGTGGTGGACGCCCAGACTGCGCTCAACGAAGCCGAAAGACGACTGTCACTGGCTTTTTTCAACTACCAGCTCAACCTCCTGCGCTTGAAGCTGGCCACCGGTACTTTTGAGCAGAAACGAGTCGAGCGGTATTTGAAGGTCTTTGGAGACATGAACGTTTCCCAGGCTGAAAGCAGCACGAACTGAAGCGTCCATTCATTGCGGTCCTCCCGGCGGCCTGATCCTTGGAGGGTTTTTGGCTCATGATATTTCCAGCGGAAACCGTTTTGGTCGCCTTCGGACTGACACTGTTCGCCGGATTGTCTACCGGGGTGGGGAGTGCCCTGGCCTTTCTCAGCTCCCGCACGAATACGCGATTCCTTGCAGCTTCCCTGGGGTTTTCCGCCGGCGTGATGATTTATGTCTCCATGGTGGAGATATTTCCCAAGGCCAGGGAATCCCTGTCTGCTGAACTCGGAGCCACTCAAGGCTATTGGCTGACGACCCTGGCTTTTTTTTCCGGAATGATCATTATCGGGGTTATTGACAGATTGGTCCCCTCCTATACAAATCCCCATGAACCACGGAAGATTGAAGCAATGGATGATCCGGACGAAGCCGAGAAAAAGGGCCGCTTGTTGCGTATGGGGCTGTTTTCCGCCCTGGCCATCGGCATCCACAATTTTCCGGAAGGCATGGCCACGTTTACCGGGGCTCTGCAGGATCCAGCCCTGGGGCTCAGCATCGCCGTGGCCATTGCCATTCACAATATCCCGGAAGGAATCGCCGTCTCCGTGCCTCTGTATTACGCCACCGGCAGCAGGAAAAAAGCTTTCGGCTTTTCCTTTTTATCCGGGCTTGCCGAACCGGTGGGGGCCCTGGTAGGATATCTGCTGCTTCTGCGTTTCTTCAATGAACTGATCTTTGGGTGTCTGTTCGCTGCCGTGGCCGGGATTATGGTCTTTATCTCCCTGGATGAACTTCTGCCCACGGCTGAAGAGTATGGGGAGCATCACCTGGCCATATACGGGCTGATCGCCGGAATGGCGGTTATGGCTTTGAGCCTGCTGGCGTTTAACATTTAAGATTTAAGATTGAGCTCTGAAGGGAAGGGAGCGCGTATGAAAACATGGAAATGCACGGTCTGCGGGTATATTCATACCGGAGACGAACCCCCGGAAGTCTGTCCGGTCTGCAAGGCGGACAAAAGCAAGTTTGTACTCATCTCGGAGAATGGGTCTCAGCAAGCTGGGAATCAGAAATCGGGTAATCCCGGGCAGAGCGGAAAGGGGCCTGCTGCCTCTCATGATTCCTCGATGTTGACCAATATCCTGCTCAAACTCCATATCCATCCCATCAGCACCCATTTCCCGAACGGGATTTTACCCATGGTGGTGCTTTTTTATGCATTGACCATTGTCCTGCACTGGGACAGTTTCGAAATCCCGGGCTTTTACAGCCTGGTTTTCGTGCTTCTAACCATGCCGGTGGTCTTGGTTACAGGTTTTTTGGAGTGGAGGAAGCGTTATAATGGCGCCAAGACTTCGATCTTCCTGATGAAATTATTCTGTGCCGGTATTGCGGCGCTCAGTCTGCTCATCCTGGTCCTCTGGCGCGTATTCAATCCCGGCCTGGCCGCTCCGGGATCCTCCGCGGCCTGGCCGTTTTTGCTGCTCCTGCTGATTCTGTTGGGGTCGGTGGGCATTGCCGGACATTTGGGCGGGAAACTGATTTTCGATAGCCGCAAAGGGTCCTGAACGCATTTGCTCATACTTTGAGTTTTTCAGCATGCAGAGATCCGCGTTCATCCTTCTTCCTTGTATGAAACTCGATTTTTCTTACTCCGTCACCCCGGCGTAGGCCGGGGTCCAGCTCTTACATTTTTAGTCTGGATTCCGGCTTCCGCCTTCGCTCAGAGCTTCCGGCTTCACAAAGAAGTTACGCCGTGACAAGTCGGCGTGACAAGCCGCCGGAATGACGGAGGAGGTGACCCAAAGTTTCTTTTTCGATCAAACTGGAGGTCTGCGGCCAGGGGCAGGGCTTACACCTGTCTTCCCGCCCGTTATTCCTCATCCCCTCCGATTCCCGCATTCTGCGTTCCGCGCTCCGCGTTCCCGGTTCCACGTTCGTCCTGTTCCGCGTTTCTTTTCTTGGCCCTCTGGATCAATTCCAAAAGCGAGCTGATTTTCGGGGTTTTCGGCTGCACAAAGGCCGCTTCCCATTCCTGGGCGCTTAACTCCTGCTGCAGCTGCTCAACGACCGGAAAGTGGACATGCCAGCAGTCTAAAGTCTTGAAACAGGGAAGGCCTTTGTTTTCCTGCCTGCAGTAGGCAAAATCCACCTGATGCCCTAAACGGGGGCAGCGGATATACATTCTTTTCTGCGATGCTTTGGGATCATTCATGATAGCTGAATTGCCTCCACGATTTTTCTCTTTGTCTTAACCGTGAACCTCTTGAACCGTGAACCTGGAACCTTTCCGGTTCAGCCTGTGTATTGCTTCGGTTTGGGCAGAGGGGCGATGGCGGACAGGGCCCTCTCGATTTCGTCTTCAGGAAGAGGCTGATCCGAGAGTTTCCCGGTGAGATAGGCCTCATACGCAGCCATGTCCACCAGACCATGCCCGCTCCAGTTGAAGAGGATGACCTTTTCCCTGCCTTCTTCTTTGGCTTTCAAAGCTTCTCGAATGGCCATGGCCACGGCGTGGTTGCATTCAGGCGCACTGATAAAGCCTTCGGTCCTGGCAAAGGTGACTCCGGCTTGAAAGGTTTCCAGCTGATCCACGTTTTCCGCCCGGATGAGTTTGTCCAGCAGGAGCTGGCTGAGAATCGGGGCCATCCCGTGATAGCGGAGTCCGCCCGCGTGAATAGGAGCCGGAACAAAGTCATGACCCAAAGTATGCATGGGCATGAGCGGGGTCATCTGGACGGTGTCTCCAAAATCATAGGCAAAAGGCCCTCTGGTCATGGTGGGGCAGGAACTGGGCTCGACCCCGATGATGTCGATGTCTTTCCCGTGGATCTTGTCCCGGACATAGGGCAGGCAGTGCCCGGCGAAGTTGCTCCCGCCCCCGGCACAGCCGATGATCACGTCCGGATAATCTCCGGCGATGTCCATTTGCTTCTGGGTTTCCAGGCCGTTGATGGTCTGATGGAGCATAACATGATTCAAGACGCTGCCCAGGGAATATTTGGTCTGATCATCGCCAACCGCCGCCTCCACGGCTTCGCTGATGGCCATTCCCAGGCTTCCGGGCGAATCCGGGTTTTTTTCCAGAATACTGCGCCCGGCCTGGGTCTCGGTGCTGGGACTCGGAGTGCAGGTCGCCCCCCAGGTCTCCATCATGAGCCGCCGGTAAGGTTTCTGGTTGTAGCTGATTTTGACCATGAAGACCTTGCATTCAAGCCCAAAGAATGAACAGCACATGGACAGGGCGCTGCCCCATTGTCCGGCCCCGGTCTCAGTGGTGATGCGTTTGGTGCCGGCGACTTTGTTGTAATAGGCCTGGGCGATGGCGGTATTGGGTTTGTGGCTGCCGGCAGGGCTGACGCCTTCGTTTTTATAATAGATCCTGGCCGGGGTCTGCAGATATTTTTCCAGATTGGAGGCTCGATACAGGGGGGTCGGCCGCCAGATCAAATATTTTTCCAGGACCTCGTCAGGGATGTCGATCCAGCGTTCGGTGCTGACCTCCTGCTCAATGAGATTCATGGGGAAAATAGGGGAAAGATCGTCTGGACCGGCCGGCTCGCAGGTGCCCGGATGCAGAGGCGGCTCCATGGGCCTGGGCATGTCGGCCATGATGTTGTACCATTGGCGGGGCATTTCCGATTCCGGTAAAAAGATCTTCTTTGTTTCCATAGACGCTCCTTTTGCCTTGCAGCAGTTAGGGGGTACCGATTTTCCAGAGACAGTCCTCGGCTTGTCAAGCACACATATCGCGATTTACATTTTTTGACAAGCGGTCTTGAGTGATTAGACATATCGGTTCATCTCTGTCATAGAAAACAAGAAAATGTGTTGCTTCGAAGCAGTTGAAGTCTTTGTCAAAGAAATTGGAAATTTGAAATTTGATGAGGCGTAATAGAACACTCTGCTTTTCTGCATTCTTATCTTGCCAATTTCCAATTTCGAATTTCAAATTTCGAAGTAAACTTTAACTTTTGGGTTGCGGGCGGAGCCTGCTTTGGATATTCTAGCGGGTCTGCAAATATATGGGAAAGCGTTTCGTCATTTTATTGTGAGCCCTGAGTTTGCATCCGGACCGGTTCTGGGCTATGCTTGATTTCTGAATGCCAATGCCCTGCAGACCTCGCATGATGTGTGAGGCTTGAGAAACAGATAGGTGGTCCATGTATAAAGAGATCGTTCTGGCGGTCAATCCGGCGGATAAAAATGATGCTCCGGCTGAAGCCGCTATCGGCTTGGCTCGTGAACATAATGCCGCCTTGGTGATCACCTACGTGCATAATCCTTTTTTTGGGGAAATTTCGATGCGGGAGCGATCAAGCACGCATTTGAAGAAGATGGGCAGAATCAAGGAAGACCTGCAGAGAAAATACGCCGGGAAAATTCAAGGGCTTCGCCAATGCAGCTATTTTGTGGTTCAAGGCGATCCGGCGACGGAGGTCTTGCGTATAGCCGGGATGATCCGAGCGGATCTGATTGTCCTGGGTCCTCATCCGGTGAAATACGAAAAAAAACGCTCCAGGGCCAGGAGGCTGCACAAACCGGAACCGCGGGTGAGCACTATGGAACGGGTTGCGCAGTTGGCGGATTGCCCGGTCATGGTGGTCGCAAACACTGTTTCGGATATCCAGCTTGAATACACGCATGTGGTGGCGGCAACCGATTTTTCACCTCATGCGGAGCACGCCCTGCAGTATGCCGCACAGTTGGCCGGGATTTACAAGGCCAAGCTGCTGGTTTTGAATGTCCTGGAAACCGGAGCCTTAGGTCCTGAACTGCCGGCCTCGGAGATACGGCAGCGGATTCAGGAGGCGGAGCAAAGGCTGGCCCGGGATATTATTCCCAATCTGGGGGGGGGAAAAAAGGTTGTGTATGAATGCCGGCCGGGCAGGCCGGAGGAGGAAATTTTGAAGCTGGCCGGGGAAAACCGCGCGGAATTGATTGTCATGGCCCACCATTCAAAAGAAGAGGACCCCCAAAAGGCGGTCTTAGGCTCAACCGTGGCCAAGGTCGCCCTGGACAGCAAATGCCCCACCATCACCATTAACAGGCCTTTTGAAATCAGCAATCAGCACTAGGGATAGGGGCTTATACCTTGAACCCTGTCATAGAAAACAATAAGATGTGTTGCTCCGAAGCAGTTGAAGTCCTTGTCAAAGAAATTGGAAATTTGAAAAATGAAGTTTCATACGAGCGTTGGAGGTTCGATGTTCATTCTGTCACGCCCTTTGGTCCAAAAAAGTCTGAAGTTTCATACGAGTCGTCAATGGCTTTCCCATCACGGTAATAGGTTCCGCTTCGGCCGCCTGATTTGTGCAGCAGACAACAATCAGTGATTCGAATGTCCCGCTGCACGGCTTTACACATATCGTAAATCGTCATGGCTGCGGTCTGCGCGGCGACCAGGGCCTCCATTTCCACCCCGGTTGGCCCGGTGCTCCGGGCTTCGGCCTGGATGCGAATGGAATGTTCTTCCGGGTCTGGAAAGAACTCCAGGTCAATATGCTTCAAAAAGATGGGATGGCAGAGGGGAATCAGTTCCGCCGTTTTCTTGGCTGCCTGGATTCCGGCAATTTTGGCGGTGGTCAGGACGTCGCCCTTGGGCAGGGCCTGTTTCTGGAGGAGTTTGAATGTTTTTTCAGAGAGCAGAACTTTGCTTTGAAAGACAGCCCGCCGGGAAGTGTCTGCCTTGCCCCCGACATCCACCATTTCCAATCCGCCCTGTTCGTTGACATGGGTCAGTTTTGTGCTCACGCCTCACCTTTATTCTTTTTAAAAAAACTCCGCTTGTTTTTTTTTCTGGTCTTTTCCGCTTCCAGCTCGCCCAGTTCATGGAGAAGTTCCTCCTGGCGCTTGCTGAGTTTTGTAGGGGTCTTGACCTTGATGTTGACCACCAGGGCGCCTTTTCGCGAGCTGCCGATGAAGGGAATTCCCAAGCCTTTGAGCCGGAAGCTTTTTCCGCTTTGGGTGCCCCTGGGAATCTCCATGGGGATGGGTTCGTCCAGGGTGGGGATTTCGATTTTGTCTCCAAGGGCGGCCTGGGAAAAGCTGATTTCCGCCGTGGTGATCAGATCCTGCCCCTGGCGGGTAAAATGCTGGTGCGCTTCGACACTGAGAACGACATAGAGATCCCCAGGCGGGCCGCCGTTTCTTCCGGGTTCGCCTTCACCCTGCAGCCTGAGCCTGCTGCCGTTGTCCACGCCGGCCGGGATGTTCACTTTGACGGTCTTGGTCTCTTGAACCGCCCCGTTGCCCCGGCATTTTTTACAGGGATGGGCAATCATCTGTCCGGTGCCTCTGCAGATGGGGCAGGGTGAAGAAATGCGGAAAAATCCCTGGCTTTGAAAGATCTGTCCCTGTCCATTACAGTGTTTGCAGGTCTCAGGCTGATGCCCGGGTTCCACGCCGGTTCCGGCACAGACTTCACATTCGATTTCCTTGGGAATCTGCAGATCGACTTCCGTGCCTTTGACCGCCTCCTCAAAGGCAATCGTCAAATTATAGCGCAGGTCGGCACCCGCCTGAGGTCTGGGCCCGCGCCTGGAACGGCCGCCCCCGCCAAATCCAAAAAAGTCGCCAAAGATATCGCTGAAGGCGTCAAATATATCCTGGCTGGAGGAAAAGTCCTGAAAGCCGCCGCCGGCCAATCCTTCATGGCCGAAACGATCATAGGTGGATCGTTTTTGCTCGTCACTCAGGACCTCGTAGGCTTCAGCAGCTTCCTTGAACTTTTGTTCAGCTTCAGCATCATTGGGATTGCGGTCCGGGTGATATTTCAGGGCCATGGCCCGGTAGGCCTTCTTGATCTCCGGCCCGTCGGCGCTCCGGGAGACGCCCAGGACTTCATAATAATCTCTTTTACTCATGAGGCTTCCATATCGACGTCGATACCGGTGATTTCAGCGGGATTTTTCAACAGGATTTTTCCGGCTTCAATCTCCCGAAGAGCGGTGACCACTTCTTTGTTGTCGCTTTCAACAAGCGGTTCATAGCCTTCTCGATACATTTTCACCCGCTTGATGGCCATATGGGCGATGACAAAACGATTATTCACTCTTTTCAAGGCATCTTCAACTGTAATTCTGGCCATTTTGACCCTCCGTATATTTTTTCCGAAACAAATAAAGATATATATTTATTTTACGTTCGTCAACGTTGAGGATGGGGTTTGTATTTATCCGGGATATCGAGTATTTTTTGAATGATTTCCGCGAGTCGGCTCCATGGGCAGTATAGAAATCATGTATACTGATCCAGATTCTATTGAAATAGAGACCAGGAACCTTTGAATCAGCAGTTCTTGTCGGGAAAAACCAAAATTGAATCGTATAGGATAAAAATTTCATTTAAGGTCAACTTCTGGTATCTGATTGATAATATGTATGAAAATTGCATTTTTCACTGAACTGCTCTGATCCATGTTGCTTGGCCATTCATTGACAAGTGTAAAGGATAGAGAGGGATCGCAACCATGGGAGTTGCATCCGAGACGAATTCTCGATACAGCAAAGGTCAAGGCCAAAGGGGCCGGTCGTATATATTTTGGCGAGCAAGAGAAATGGCACCCTCTACGTAGGTGTCACCTCAGATCTTCGAAAGAGGATCTGGGAACATAAGAATGATTGAAAGTGCTAACCCTGCTTGGAAGGACTTATATCATCGCATCGTCTGACTGGATTCCGGCCTTCGCCGGAATGACGGACAGGAGACTGGATTCCGGCCTTCGCCGGAATGACGGACAGGAGACTGGATTCCGGCCTTCGCCGGAATGACGGACAGGAGACTGGATTCCGGCTTCCGCCTTCGCTCAGAGCTTCGGCGTGACAAGCCGCCGGAATGACGGACAGGAGACTGGATTCCGGCTTCCGGATCCGGGTCCTGGACAGGCCCCGCCGGAATGACGGACAGGAGACTAAGGCACCTGTAGAACTGAAAATACGCATTTCATTTGAGCTGTACAATAAAACGGGAAATTGGAACAGTATGCGCGGTAAAAAATTGACCTACGCCCAGAAATCCTGCCTCTCCAAGGCAGGGAAATTGATGTATACAAGGAATATGCTGCGTCCCGGGGCCAGGATAGGTGTAGCCGTTTCCGGTGGGATGGACAGCTGGGTTCTATTGCAGGTTTTATTGCTACAGCAGAAGAAGCTGCCCTTCCCGGTGGAAGTTTTTGCGCTGCACGTCAATCCGGGCTTTGATCCGGACAACCATTCGCCGCTTCTAAACTGGCTGTTTAAAAAGGGGGTAGCCGGGCATATTGTGGCCTCAGATATGGGGCCGCGCGCCCATACCTCGGAAAATCGCAAGAATTCACCGTGTTTTTTTTGCAGTTGGCACAGGCGCAAGGCTCTGTTTCAACTGGTTAAAAAATATCATTTATCCCATCTGGCCCTGGGGCATAATTCCGATGATATGGTGCAGAATTTTTTTATGAACTTGACTCATAACGGCCGGGTCGAGGGGATGTTTCCCAGAGAGTCCTATTTTCAGGGAGAGTTTGAATTGATCCGTCCGCTGCTCCTGGTGGAAAAACGATTGATTCGAAAGAGCGTCAGGGATTGGAATCTTCCGGTCTGGGATAACCCTTGCCCCTCAAACGGATCAAGCAATCGGGATCAGGTGCAGGATTGGCTGGAGGGGCTCTGGAAAGACAATAAGCGTATCAGGAAAAATATTTTCAGCGGCCTGCAGCGCTGGCAAATGTATGCAGATATCCCGGAATAAACCCTGGCTGGCGCCTCTGGCCGGCTATTCAGATCTGCCGTTCCGTCTGCTCTGCAGGGAATACGGCTGCCGGGCGGCCTGCACCGAGATGATCAGCGCCAAAGGTCTGGTTTTTGAGAGCCCGGGAACGAGTAAACTTTTAGAGACCGGACCGGCTGATTCGCCACTGGTCGTGCAGTTGTTCGGATCTGAAGCCGAATATTGTGCACAGGCCATGAAACTGCTCGTGAAGGCCGGATTCACGGCTTTTGACCTCAATGCCGGATGTCCGGTGCGAAAGGTTGTCAAAACCGGGGCCGGGGCCGGGCTTTTGCGCAATCCAAAGCATCTTTATCAAATAGCCGGAACCATGGTGCAGGAAGCCGGCCAGGGCAGGGTCGGCGTCAAGCTGCGATCAGGATGGGATATCGCCGGTACGCTCCATTCGGAAGTTTTTCAGGAATTGGAACGGCTGGGTGTCGCCTGGATCACCGTGCATCCCCGCACCGCAAAGCAGGGATTTACAGGACGGGCGGACTGGGGTTTCATCCGGCGTGTTCAAGAAAAGGTGGCCATCCCGGTTCTCGCCTGCGGCGATCTTTTTTCAGCGGAGGACGCGGTCCGTTGTCTAAAGGAAACTGGAGCCGCCGGGGTGATGTTCGCCAGGGGCGCTTTGAACAATCCAATGATTTTTTCAAGGTTTCGGCAGCTCATGGATGGCAAGAATGAATCCGCGGTTCCTGCACATTGGGCTCCGGCAGACTTCAAAACAATGATCCTCAGGCATATGCAGCTCTGCCGCGAAGGGCAGGATGCCGTCAGGTCGCTGTTGAAGATGCGGTCAATTATTCCACGTTATCTCAAAGGCTTTCCAGGGGCAAAAGACCTGCGGCGCCGGATCGTGAGCGCAGGCTCCTGGGAAGAGCTGGAGGAATTGATCGGGCGGACTGCGCTTGGGGGCGAAGGATGAGGATTCCTTCATGACCGACATCATCCGGGCTGATACCGCCGGCTTCTGTATGGGAGTTGATTTGGCCCTGCGCAAGCTGGATAAGGTGGCGGCTGAAGAAGGACAGCCAGTTTTCACCATTGGACCGATCATCCATAATCCTCAGGTCTTGAACGTGTATGCGCAGAAGGGGGTCAAGATTGCCGAAGGAGTGGACGGGTTTTCCCCGCGATCCCGCGTGGTGATCAGAGCCCATGGCATTCCCATTGATGTCGAGAAGCAGCTTTTGATGAAAGGAGTGGCCATTGTCGACGCCACCTGCCCCAAAGTCAAACGGGCTCAGAGGTTGATTCAGCGACACACGGAGGCGGGTGAACATCTGCTGCTGCTGGGGGAGCATGATCATCCCGAGGTTAGAGGGCTCTTGAGTTATGCGGATCAAAAGGCTCACGTCTTTGAGGGGCTCGAGGATATCGAACGGATCGATCTCGATGCTTCCAACAGCTATTTCCTGGCGGCTCAGACCACCCAAGACCGGGGAGAATTCAACAGGATCGTGCAGTATCTCCACAATCGTCTACAGGTGTCTTTTCCTGTCCTGGACACCATATGTGACGCGACAAGAGAGCGCCAGCAAGAGGCCCTCAAGCTTGCCGAAAACGTTGATATCGTGGTGGTGGTTGGGGGATACAACAGCGGGAATACCAGACGCCTGGCCCAGGTGGTGCAGGGTGTGGGGGTAGAGAGCCTGCATGTCGAACAGGCAGGGGAACTCGACCCCGTAAAATTCGCCGGCCTCAGGAAAATCGGCCTGACCGCGGGGGCGTCCACGCCAAAGGAGCTCATCGATGATGTCCATCGCTATCTGCTGGAGCTGAGAAAAGGCTGCTGAAGGATTTCTCCCCTTCCGCGATCCGCGTTCGCCGTTCCGCGTTTCTTCTACCTATTTCCGCGTTAGTATTCCTTGGGGAGTTCGTCCAGCTGGGCCTTGGTGAAGACCGGACCGTCCTTGCAGACGTAATAGGGTCCCACGTTGCAGCGTCCGCAGATGCCGATGCCGCATTTCATCCGGTTTTCCAAGCTCATGATGATCTGATCGCCGGTCCAGCCCATTTTATCCAGCACCGGCTGAGTGAATTTGATCATGATCGGCGGACCGCAGATCAAGGCCACGGCATTGTCCGGCTCCGGGGAGACCTGATCGGCGATCTGGGGCACGAAACCGACATATTTGTCCCAGCCCTCGACTTCATTGTCGATGGTGATATAGGTTTTGACATCGCTACGCTGATCCCACTCTTCCAGGGTCTCTCTATAGAGCAGCATTCCCGGGGTCCTGGCCCCGTAAATAAAGGTAATCTCGCCGTAATTGTCCCGGTTCTCGGGATGCAGCAGCCAGATCATGGTGGAGCGCAAGGTGGTCACTGCATAGCCGCCGGCCAGGATCACGATGTTTTTCCCTTTCATGTCCTTCAGGGGGTAGGGATGGCCAAGGGGGCCACGGACCCCCATGACATCCCCTTGCTCCATGTTGTGCAACCTGGTGGTTACCTTGCCGGCGCGGCTGACGGTGAAGGTCAGATGGTCCCCTTCAGTGGGGCTGGAAGCGATGCCGATGGGGGCCTCTCCGAAGCCGGGTATTGAGAGTTCGGCGAATTGTCCCGGCAGATAGGTAAAGGCGGCGGCGTCTTCCCGGTTCAGGAATTCGAACTCGAATGTCCGCAGGGTCTTGTCTTCGGTGGCGATTTCAACCTTGCTGATGCGAACAGGATAGGGCAGATAGGGATTTTTCATAAGGCACTCTCTACGTTTACTTAATATTATTCAACGTGTTCTTCGTTCATGCTGTTGACAACGTCCCGGACGTCGATATTGACCGGGCATCTCTGGGTGCAGCGGCCGCAGCCCACACAGCCGATGCTGCCCTCGAGCTTGATGGGCATGTATTTGAACTTGTGCATGAAACGCTGCCGGACCCGGTCCTTCTTGGTGCCCCTGGGGTTGTGCCCGGAGGTGTGGTGGGTGAAGAGCCAGCTCATGCAGGTGTCCCAGTTGCGGACCCGGCGTCCGTATTCCCCCTGGGTCTCATCCTGGATGTCGAAGCAGTGACAGGTGGGGCAATAGAAGGTGCAGGTCCCGCAGTTGATGCAGGATTCATAGACCCTGTCCCACATGGCCTGATCATAGACCTCCAGGGTCTGCCTGGAGTCGATCCGGTCCATTTCCACACCCGAGGTGATGGATCCCTCGGCCTCTTTTTTCTGGTCGGCAGCCGCCTGCGAGTCCTCCGTCCCGGCCTGGTCGAGGTCCTTAAGCAGCTGCTCCCCTTTTTCGGAGATCCCTCTCAGAAGCAGCCGATCCCCGAGATCGACCTGGAGGACGTCCAGGCCTTCTTCGTGATGGGGGCCGCAGTTGACCGAAGTGCAGAAACAGGTAGGGCAGGGGTCTGTGCAGGCCAGACCGATGAGGACTGTCTTCTCCCGTTTGTCCTTCCAGTAGACGTCCATCGATTCCTCGTCCCGCTCAAAGACCTTGTCCAGAACGGTCAAGGCCTTGGCGTCACAGGGCCGGATATTGAAGAGCAGCCTGGGCTGGTCCAACCCCGCTTCGGCTTCCATGAGCATCCCTTTTTCCTCATGGGGGTCATTGCGAAAATGCATCAGACATTCGGTCTGGGGAAAGAAGAATTTTTTGGGAGAAAGAGAGGAGTTGAAAAAATCAAAGGTCAGATCCTTTCCCTGTTCCACTTCGGACCACTCCCATTCGCCCCCTTTCTCAAGCGGAGCATAAATGCGATACTTAGACTTGAGCCGGGCGACAAAATCATCCAACTCCTCTTTTTTCAAAATTTTTTCAGCCATATATTTTTCCTTGTCTCAGTGAAGAAAAACCTTTTCGCCGGATGGCCTTCTCCCACTATCAGACCATCCTTTCCAGCATTCTAGTATTCCAGCATTCCAGCATTTCTTATCTACTCAATCTCCGGATCATCTGGCCGGTAAACACTCATGGGCGGTTGGCTTTCCAGGTCAAGACCGGGCTGGTAGTCGTATTTGTCCCGGATGTCCTTTTCCAGCTTGCTGGTCAGCCTCCGCATCTTGATGCCCACAGGACAGGCGGATTCGCAGGCCCCGCAATCGGTGCAGCGGCCGGCGCAGTGAAAGGCCCGCAAGAGATGAAAGGTATAGATATCCGGTTCGTCCTGGGTCTTGCCGCACCACTGCGGGTTGTGCTCATCCACGAAGCAGACCTTGCAGTAGCACAGGGGACAGGCGTTGCGGCAGGCATAGCAGCGGATGCAGTCCTTGAACTCCTCCTCGAACTCCTGCCAGCGCTGATCAGGGTCGAGCTTGTCCCAGGGCGCGGCCACCTTGTCGATGTCGCCCCCTCCGGTCTGCTTGCCCTGCTCCCCGATAAACTCGTCATAGATCAGGGCGTTTCGATGGGTGCAGGTGTAGCAGTTGTCCCGCTTGAATTTTTTCCGGGAGACCTCCTCTTCAAAGTCTTTGCCCTTGACCAGGAGGGTCTGGCCGTTTTCCCTGACTTCAAGAATATTCCTGCCCGCAAAGGCCGCTTTGATCTTGCCCGGGTCCAGCATGCCCGGGGAATGGACGCCCAGGATGTAGACATCGTCCCTGTTGACCTGATTTTCCTGGATCAGGCCGACGATGTTCCGGCTGACGCAGCCCTGGGCCAGGATAGCGTTTCTACCTTCCCGCTTTATCAGGAAGTTGGCGAGGTTGCTGGTACAGAAGCCGTTCCAGGTCAAGAGGTCCGTTTCCTCAGGGGTATAGGCGAAAAAGGGCCGGGCCTGCATGGGAACGCTGCCCTCGGTAAATCCAATGACGCAGTCCACGGTTTTATCTTCTAAAAGTTTTCTGGCTGATGCTCGGATATCTTCAACGATTGTAGTCATGCGGCCTCCTTGCGAATGTCCTTGACCAGACGCTTGGCCGGCCCCAGCTTTTGGACCGCTTCGTAAACTCTGCTTGCGGTTTCCTGAAATTTTCCGGCTTCAGCCGAAGAAATCCAAGAGAAGTGCAGCCTGCCCGGCTCAAGGCCGACGTATTCCACGAGGTCTTTCAAGACGGCGAACCGCCGTCTGGCGAAGAGATTGCCACTGATGTAGTGGCAGTCGCCCGGGTGTCACCCCGAGACCCAGACCCCGTCAAAGCCTTGACGAAAGGCCTGGAGGATGAATTTCGGGCTCATCCGCCCGGTACAGGGGATGCGAATGACCCTGATGCTGCTGGGGTAGGACAGCCGGCTGACCCCGGCCAGATCCGCAGCCCCGTAGGAACACCAATTGCAGAGAAAGGCTGTGATTTTGGGGATAAACTTTTGTTCACTCGTCATGAGAACTCCTTCATTATATCAATTCACTATATGTAGCGTTCGGGTGGGTTACAACCCACATAAATCCCAAAACACAAATTACAAATTTCAAATAAATTTTAGACCAGGGCATCCAGCTCGGCGAAGATTTCCTCCTGGGTGAAGCCGTTCAGATCGGGGGCGCCTGAGCGGCAGGAAGCAACACAAGTCCCGCACCCTTTGCACAGGGCCCGGTTGACCTCGGCCAGTTTGTTTTCGTTTTCGCTGACGGCCTGGTAGGGGCAGACAGTCCAGCAGACCCCGCAGCCGACGCATTTGCTCTGATCGATGACGGCCACTGTTCCGGGCAGGCTCAACTCCCTGCTGCTGAGCATGCAGACCGCCCTGGCCACAGCGGCTTGGGCTTGGGTCACGGACTCTTCGATGGGTTTGGGATAGTGGCAGGTCCCGGCCATGAACACGCCGTCTGTGGCGAAATCCACGGGCCTCAATTTCTGGTGGGCCTCCAGGAACCAGCCGTCCTCATCCACCGGAACCTTGAACATCTGGGCCAGTTCCGAGTTGTCGCGGCTGACCACCGCAGAGGCCAGGCCGATCAGGTCGGTCTGGATGTCCAGCTTCACTCCCAGCAAGGGATCGGTCAGGCTGACCTCGACAGAGTCCTGGTTGAGGCTGACCTCGGGTTTGCTTTCCGGATCGAAACGGACAAAGATGATGCCCCTGGCCCTGGCTTCCTTGTACAGGCTTTCCCGTTCACCATAGGTCCGGATGTCGCGGTAGAGGACAAAGACCTGGATGTTGGGATTTGCCTCTTTGAACTCCAGGGCGGCTTTCAGGGTCTGCGTGCAGCAGATCCTGGAACAGTACTGCCGCTGCGGCTCCCGGGAGCCCACGCACTGGATGAAGACGGCCGTGTTCATGGAGCCGGGGTCTATTTCCTTGCGGCTCAAGGCCTGTTCTATCTCATGATTGGTCATGATCCTTTTATCCTGCCCGTAGCCGTATTCCTCGGGTATGTGCTCCCTGGCCCCGGTGGCAATGATCACCGCCCCGTGCTCTATCTCCGTGTCCTGACCGTCAGTGGTCACGGTGGAGGTGAAGTTGCCAACGAAACCGCTGACTTTGCTGACTTTACTCTGCAAGTGGGCCTGGATCAGGGGGTCTTCTTCAATCCGCCGGGTCATATCGCTCAGGTAGGTCTGGATCGGCTCATTGTGGACGGTTTTGCGCTTGGTCCGGCCGATGCCCCCAAGCTGGCTGTCCTGCTCCACCAGATGAGTCTGGAATCCCTGGCCGGCCAGTTCGACCGCGGCGTTCATCCCGGCCAGTCCTCCGCCGATGACCAGGGCGGCAGGGGTGATGTCCAGCTTGACTTCCTCCAGGGGGTCGTTCAAGAGAACTTTGCTCACGGCCATGCCGATCAGTTCCTTGGCCTTTCGGGTGGCCGTTTCCGGTTCCTGCCCGTGGACCCAGGAGTCCTGATTGCGGATGTTGGCCATTTCAAAGAGGTACTTGTTCAACCCGGCGGCCTGTAGGGTTTCCTGGAAGACCGCTTCGTGGGTCTTCGGGGTGCAGGCGGCCACTACCACCCGGTTCAGTCCCTGCTCCCTGATGACCCGGGCCATGGTGTCCTGGGTGTCCTGGGAGCAGGTGAAGAGATTGTTGTCCACGAATTCCACATGGGGCAGGCTCCGGGCATGCTCCACCAACTCCTGGACATCGATGACCCCGGCGATGTTGATGCCGCAGGAGCAGACGAAGACTCCTACCCTGGGCCTGTCTCCCCGGACGTTCTGCTCCGGGGGCAGTTGGGCTTCCCTGGTCATGCTGTGCCTGGCCTGGCTCAGATTGCTGGTGGCGGCACAGGCTGCGGCCGAGGCCTCCATCACGGACTGAGGAATGTCCTTGGGACCGGCCAGGGCCCCGCAGGCGTAAATTCCGGAACGATTGGTGGCCACCGGAGAGAAGTCCGAGGACTGGATAAAACCGCCTTTGGTCAGCTCGATGCCCATGTTTTCGGCCATGGATCTGGCGTTGTCCGAGATCTCCAGACCGTGGCTCAGGACCACCATATCGTAGTCCTCGGTCAACTTCTGTCCGTCGTCGGTCACATACTGCAGCTGCAGGGATCCATCCGGTTGTTCGAGGATGGTGTGCACCCGGCTGCGGATAAAGCGGACGCCTTTGTCTTTGGCTTTTTCATAGTAACGTTCAAAATCCTTGCCGGGCGTGCGGATATCCATGTAGTAGATCGAGATATCCAGATCGTCGGCCGCGTGCTCCTTGGCAATGACGCTCTCCTTGATGGCGTACATGCAGCAGACCGAAGAGCAGTATTCGTTGTCGCAGCGGTTCATCTCCCTGGAGCCGACGCATTGCAGAAAAGCGATCTTCTTCGGTTCCTGCTCGTCACCGGGACGGACCAGATGGCCCATCCAGGGGCCGGTGGCGGCCAGGATGCGCTCGAACTCCAGGGCCGTGACCACGTTCTTGAACTCTGCATAGGAGTAGGTGTCGAAGCGCGAGGGGTCAAAGGGCTGAAACCCACTGGAGAGGATGATGGAGCCGACCTCGATGTCCTTGGTCCGTTCCTGGTCGTCGTGAACAATGGCCTCGGCCTGACAGACATTCTCGCAGCCCTTGCAGTCCATGACCCCGGTTGTGGTCAGACAGTGCTCCCTGTCCCGGGTGGCCTTCAGGGGCACGGCCTGGGCATAGGGGATGTAGATGGCCTTGCGCTGGGCCAGTCCGGAGTTGTATTCGCTGGGCTGCAGGATCGGACAGGTGTTGATCCTGGCGATGGCGTCCTCCGGGCAGGCCTCCAGGCAGTTCCAGCAGCCGGTGCAGGTTGCGGTGTCGTAGATCGGCTTGGCGCAGTTGCAGAGGGCGGCCTGCTCCAGGGAGCAGCTGATCCCCAGGTAGCGGAGATTCCCCGTAGAAATCTCGCCCAGGTCTTCAAGCTCCTGCAGGGCCCGCACGTCACAGCCCCGAAGCACGGCGGCGATCTTGAGATCAGGGCGTCTCTTCAGCATGGTCCGGATGGTCTTGGCCAGTCCGAACTTGGGTTCGGTCTGGATATCGTCCAATTCCTCTTCGTTTCGAAAGAGGTAGGGGCCGGTCTGACCCCATCTGTTCTTGAGTCCAAGAACCCCGTCAAAGCCTTCTTCCAAGGCTTTTCGCGCTTCTTGTTCGATATATTCATTCATGGTTGTCTCCTAATGGAAAGGGGGCATTTGCTAGTCTGTTTTTTCGATCTTGACGGCACTCACTTTGAGGCTCGGAATTTTGGAAACCGGATCGACCCTGGTGTCGGTCAGGGTATTTACCCCGCACTCTGCAAAATGCATGGGGATAAAGACGATCCCCGGGTCCACTTCCCGGGAAACACGAACCGGCAGGGAAATGGCCCCGCGCCTGGAGCTGACCGTGACCCGGGTGCCTTCTTCAAGTCCCAGACGCTCGGCGTCTTCGGGATTGATATCCACCTGTCCGGTGGGGGCCTCCCGGTTTAAGCGTTCAATCTTTCTGGACATGCTCCCGCCGTGAAAATGAAACGGGATCCTGCCGGTGCTGAGCAGAAACGGGTAGTCCTCGTCAGGCAGCTCGGCCGGCGGGATGTGGTCCAGGGCAAAGAAGAGGCCCTTTCCCCGGGGGAACGTCGTCCCGTGCAGATAGGGGGTCCCGGGGTGGGTCTCGTCCGGGCAGGGCCACTGCAGGCTCTCCCCGGACTCCAGCCTGTGGTGGGAGATGCCTGCATAGGTCGGAGTCAGGGCGGCGATCTCCTGCATGATCTCGGCAGGCGACTCATAGGTGAAGTCGTCGGCTCCCATGGATCGCGCCAGTTCCGAGATGATGATCCAGTCCGGCTTGGACAGGCCCTGAGGCTCCAGGGCCTGTCTGACCAGCTGGACCCTGCGCTCGGTGTTGGTGAAGGTACCGCTCTTTTCGGCAAAGGAGCAGGCCGGGAGAACCACATCGGCCAATTGAGCGGTTTCGGTCAGGAACATGTCCTGGACCACCAAAAGATCGAGCGCCTCCAGGGCCTTTTTGACATGACCGCTGTCGGGATCGGAAAGCATGGGATTTTCCCCGATTACGAGCATGCCCTTGAGGGTACCCTCCGCGGCCTTGTTCATCATCTCTCCAAGGGCCAGACCGGGGGTGTCGGGAATCGAGGCCTGCCAGCGGTCCTCGAAGCGCTTCCGTTCAGCCTGATCAGAGACCTTCTTGTAGGCGGTCAGGACATCGGGCAGGGCCCCCATGTCGCAGGCCCCCTGGACGTTGTTCTGGCCTCTGAGCGGGTTCACTCCGGTGGACGGCCGGCCGATGTTACCGGTGGCCAGGGCCAGATTGGACAGGGCCTTGACGTTGTCCGTCCCGGTCAAATGCTGGGTGATGCCCATGGCATAGAGGATCATGGCCCTGTCCGCCCGGCCGTAGAGCAGGGCGATCTCCTGAAGGGTCTCCGGGCTGATGCCCGTGATCCGGCTGACTTTTTCCGGGGTGTACTCCCGGACCTTAGCCTTGAGTTCGTCGATGTTTTCGGTCCGGTTCGCGATAAAGTCGTGATCAATGAGGTCCTTCTCGAACAGGATGTGCAGGAGGCCGTTGGCCAGGGCCACGTTCGTTCCGGGTTGGATCCGGGCAAAGCAATCCGCGTATTGCGAAAGTGGAATTCCGCGGGGATCGATGACGATCAGCCTGGCCCCGTTGGCCTTGGCCCGCATGATCCGCCCGGAGATGATCGGGTGCTGTCCAGTGGTGTTGCTGCCGATGACCAGGATGCAGTCCGAATTTTCGATCTCGCCTATGGAGTTGGTCATGGCTCCGGCTCCGAGTGCGGCGGCAAGACCTGCCACCGTTGAGGAGTGTCAGAGCCGGGCGCAATGATCGATATTGTTGGTCTGAAGCACCGAACGAGCAAACTTCATGATCAGGTAGTTGTCTTCATTGGTGCATTTGGCGCTTGATAAGACCCCTAGGGCCTGACCGCCGTCCTCGTCCCTGATCTTTTGAAAGCCCTTGGCGATCATTTGATAGGCTTCGGACCAGTCGGCTTCCAGCAGTTCCCCGTTTTTTCGAATCAAGGGCCTGGTCAGACGGTCCGGGTGCTGGACAAACTGATGTGCGTTTCGTCCCAGGACGCATAGCTCGCCCTGATTGACGGGGTGGCCTTTACTGGGAATGAGGCCGACGAGCTGATCATCAAGGACCTGGAGATAAAAATTACAGCCTGTTCCGCAAAAGGGGCAGGTAGTCAGTACAAAATCTTCATTCATTGCGTTACCTCCACAACTGCTGATTTTCTCCGGTTCCAGTCCCGGACTATGGCCTGTCTGGCCTCTGCGCCCAGTCCGGGGACAAGCTCGAACACATCGTCGGGCTCAAAGGCGCAGACTATATCCTGGAGGGTTTTCAAAGGGATCCCGGAAGGGCAGGTCAGCTCGCATTCGGCGCAGAGGATGCAGCTTTTGCCGACCTGATAGGCCCTGATCAGATGGAACAGGGGGTAGTCCGGCGGGACACCGCCCGGGCCGACCCAGTCTGAGCAATGGAGTCCTTGCGGATCATCGACCAGGGTGGGACAGGCGTCGAAGCAGCCATAGCACTTGATGCATTTCTGAAAGGCCTCATCCCAGAAGGCTTTACGTTCCTTTCGGCTCATGCCCAGAAGGTTCTGGAACGGCGTCGGCTGCTCGATGGTCTCTTTTGTTTCGACGGCTTCGATCCTGTTGCGGACGATGCTGGACAGGGCGTGCTTTTCCTTGTTTTCCTTCAGGCAGGCTTCGACGCATTGGCCGCAGTGAACACAGGCCGCTTCATCGATGTGAATCCGGTCTACCCAGAGTCTGCCGTCGATTTCCCGGGGAGGATGCTCCTCGCTGATGGACATGGAGAGGCATTCGCCGCACCCGGTGCATTTGTCCAGATCCACAAACCGCGGTTCCTGGCGCAGGGTGACGCTGAAGTTGCCTTCTTCTCCAGATACTTTTTCTATCTGGGAAAGGGTCAATAATTCGATGTTGATATGCCGGCCGATCTCGACCAGTTTGGGAGAGATGATTCACATGGCGCAGTCATTGGTGGGAAAGGTCTTGTCCAGCTGGGACATGACCCCGCCGATGGAGGGCGATTTTTCCACCAGATAGACATAATAGCCGGCGTTGGCCAGATCCAGGGCCGACTGCATTCCGGCTATTCCTGCCCCGACCACCATGACCGAGCCTTTGGGAGTGGATGTTCCGTCTTGAAGCATGTTTTCAACTCCTTACATGACAAACATGTTGGATGATATCAGAGTGCTTACCACTGTTTCTAATATTTGTTTTTGATAAAATGATCTTCTCAATTAAAATCCTAAGCATGAAATTCGAATTTCAATATTATGTGCTACTTTGAAATCACATGAAACATTCTGGCATTTATCTAACATCTTTGCTACATCAGTTAGTGTTATGTTATCACTCCCTTTCATCCAAGTCAGGGGCGAGATGCTTGAGTACGGCATATGACCCCTGTACCCCGAAGACGCGGTCCCAGCCTTTCGAGTTCAAATAGCGCTGCACCTCATAGGATCTGGTCCCGGTGTTGCAATAGATATAGACCGGTTTATCTCTGGGTACCTCGCTTATTCTGTCTGGAACT
The DNA here is from genome assembly GCA_011389765.1 of Desulfohalobiaceae bacterium S24. Classification (GTDB taxonomy): domain Bacteria; phylum Desulfobacterota; class Desulfovibrionia; order Desulfovibrionales; family Desulfothermaceae; genus JAABTT01. Next base: position 28,734 of record JAABTT010000021.1, read on the forward strand.
TCTTCCAGGGGGATGTTCAGCCACTGCTCCTTGTATTTTTCGACTCCGAACCGGGCTTGGTCCGGATGCCGGACATCGAGCACGACAGCCCCGGACCCTGGAAAAGTGTCCGCCAGCTCCTGGGGAAAGACGGGCTGGTTCAGGCCGTCCAGAATGTCCTGGAGCACGTTGCCGGCTACATTGACGATGTCCATGGCCGATGAGTACGGCGGGGAGTAGCAGACTTCCAGGTTGGAGATATCCTGGCAGTCAACCTTATAAGGCAGAACCGCGGCCACGGCGTCGACCCTGGCCTTGACCGCGTCTCCGTTCGGACCCAGAGCTTCGATGCCAAGGACCTGCCTGGTCTTCTTGTCCGCAATGAGTTTCAAGTACATGATGGCCGAAGTAGGGTAAAAATGGGCCCGGTCCGGCTGGACCACCAGGGCATACTCCGGGTCGAATCCAACGTTTCTGGCCTGCTGCACGGTGAGTCCCGCTCTGGCCACCCCGATGTCGAACAGTTTAACGCAGAAATTTCCGATGACGCCTTTGAACTGTTCGTTTCTTCCGGCGATATTGTTCGCGATGACCCGACCCTGGCGATTGGCCAGAGAGCCCAGGGGCAGGACCAGAGATTCGCCGCTGATCAGGTGCCGTTGTTCGATGCAGTCCCCTCCGGCATAAATATTTGGGTCGGAGGTTTGCAGTCTGGCATTGACTGTGATGCCGCCATGCCCCCCGATGCTTAAACCGGCGTCAGCGGCCAGGCCTGAGTTGGGGCGGACGCCCACGCTGAAAATAACGGCCTGGCAGGGAATTTCCCCGGCAGAGGTCTTGACCGCTGTGACCCGGCTCTGTGCATCGCCCAGGACTTCCATGACCTTGGTTTTTGCCAGGACGGAGACCCCGTTGTCCTTTAGCTGTTTCTGAATGATCCCTGCCATATCCGGTCCGACAGCCGTAGGCAGGACATGATCCATCATCTCCACCACTGTGGCTTCCACCCCCCACAGATCGGCAAAAGCCTCGGCCATTTCCAGGCCGATGGCCCCGGCCCCGACAATCACCGCGGATTCGATCCCGCCGGAGGTCAGTTGCTCCTTGATGGCCCGGGCGTCGTGCAGGTTGGAAACAGTGTAGACATTGGTAAGGTCCGTGCCGGGAAGCGGGGGCAGCACCGGGGTCGTCCCGGTGGCCAGGACCAGAACATCATAGCTCAGATTTTTTTCCATTCCGGTGTCCAGGTCCCGGTAGGTGACGTTTTTTGCCGCACGATCAATGGCCGTCACTTCTTTTCCGGTCAACACATCGAAGTGTTTGACGTTTTTGAAAAATTGCTCATTGCGCTCCATGTGATACATGGTTTTACGCAGTTCGCTGATGTCCTGGACGTCTCCCCCGACATAATAGGGAATGCCGCAACCGCCGTAGGAGATGAGCCGGTCCCGGTCCAGGAGAGTGACTTTTGTGTCCGGGGCGCAGCGCTTCAGCCGGGAGGCAACCTTCGGTCCCAGGGCCACCGCTCCGATGATAACAACATGTCTGTTCATAGCCTGTATCCGAGTAAATTGCTTGGTTTCCATTCAAAGAGCAAAGCCGCCCGTACAGGCGGCTTTGCTGGCAATCGGGTTAAAGTGGCCCGATCTATTCTTCGATACTTCCCAGACCGCATTCGCAGAGGTCTTCTCCGAGATATTCCCGCTCGTTTTCCCCGAGCATGCCCAGGGACAGGGCGATGAGGGTCCAGAGGTGAACAACCTGATAATGACCGCCGAAGTGTTCACTTAAGTCGTGCACCTGGGAGTGACAGTTGTGGCAGGGGGTGATGCAGTAGGTGGCCCCGGTGGCCATGATCTGATCATTCTTGACCTTGCCGTACTGCCGACGCTGTTCGCCGTAGCCAGTGGCCTGGAGGAAGCCGCCGCCGCCCCCGCAGCAGAAATTGTTGGACATGTTGGGCTGCATATCGATGAAGTTCTCTTCGCCGACCACGGACTTGGTCACAAAGCGCATCTCCTTGGCCACGTCGTCGCCAAAGGTCTTGCGCACCAGCTGGCAGGGATCCTGCAGCGTGAATTTGGCCTTGATGTCCTTGTTCCAGTCGGAGTTGACCGGGAGTATGCCTTCCCGGATCCACCGGGCATAGAGATAGATGATGGATTCGATCTTGAAATTGTGCTCGATATTGAACTTGCGCAGTCCTTCCCGGACCGCGTAGAGTTCGTGGCCTCACTCCGTGTTGAGCCAGTACTCGCAACCGAGATCGTCCACCGCCTTGGCCTTGGCCCGGACGATTTTTTCCCAGGCCTCGTCATCCGAGAGAAACATGCAGTAGTTCTCCGCGGCCCAGCCGATGGTCCCGTAGGTCCAGTCCGCGCCGGCGGTGTGCAGGATCTTCCAGAGAGGGACCATTTCGTCGGGTTCGGTGACCGGTTCCCGGGAATTCTGGTTCAGAAAGTACATGGCTCCATGCTTGTTGATGGGGACCTGCATGTCTTTGAACTGGGGCTGGTCCTCGCGGACCTCCTCCAGGACGTCCTCCACTACGAATTGAAAGTCTTCGGAGTTAGCCCCCATGGCGCTATTCCCTTCTGTGTTCAAAGCAGCGTCGCAGGATCCCCGAATGCCTTTGGGACGCTCTTCCCGGGGCCAGGCCGCCCGGCAGTTATAGACAAGGCGGGGGATATCGATGTTCATGGGGCAGGCGTGCACGCAGCGCCGGCATTGTGTACAGCACCAGACCCACCCCGTTTTGGTGATCTCTTCATCCAGACCCAGGGCGGCCATGCGCAGGAATTTCCGGGGGTCCATGCCCTCGAGTCCCGTGGCAGGGCAGCCTGAAGAGCAGGCCCCGCATGTCAGGCAGAGATTGAGGTTCCCACCCTCCGGCAGGACTTCCATGACCTTGTCCATGAAGGTGGTCTGCCGGGGGCCTCCCCCGATTTTTAAAGCAGCTTCCGCCATTTGATCCTCCTTACCTGTGGAATTGAATATTGTAATTGGGAAATTGAAGAGTGTTCATCAGTGTTTCCAAAAGAACGTGCCTTTTCTTGTGAAGAAAAACACAAAAAAGAATAAACAGAAATTGAGCCCTTGTCAAACATCCGGGAATGCCTTAGAAGGCATTCCCGGATATGCTGTATACGAAAGTATACTGCTCCAACTTACCTTTTTCAGGATTCTGTCGTTGAAATCTAAGGACAATCAGTCTTTGTTTCAAAAACCAAAATTGGATCAGTATAGCGTTAAAGCGAAAGAGAGCACTGTGACCGGTTCGTGGTTTCAGCTGAAGTTTCATACGAGCGTTGTTGATTCTTGACAGGCTGATTGTTTGATTTTCATGAAATTTACCAGCCGACCGACAGGTAGTCATGGATGGAATTGGAGGCGATCCGCCCTGCGCCTGCAGCCAGGATCACCGTGGCCGCGCCGGTGACGATGTCCCCGCCGGCCCAGACCCTTTTCTTGGTGGTCTTGCCGGATTTTTCATCGGCGATGACATAGCCCCATTTATTGAGCTGCAGCTCCGGCGTACTCTGGGTGAGCAGCGGGTTGGCCCCGGCTCCCACAGCGATGACCGCCAGATCGCAGTCCAGTTCGAATTCAGAACCTTTGACCGGGACCGGCCGCCGCCGGCCGGAGTCGTCCGGTTCCCCCAGTTCCATCTGCAGGCATTCCATGCCGGTGACCCGTCCCTGCTCATTGCCGATGAATTTGGTGGGAGCGGTCAAGAGGTAGAATTGGATGCCTTCTTCCTCTGCGTGATGAATTTCCGCCTGCCTGGCCGGCATTTCGTCCCTGGAGCGGCGATAGATGATCCGCACGTTGTCCGCACCCATGCGCATGGCGGTTCTGGCTGAGTCCATGGCCACGTTTCCGGCTCCGAACACGGCCACATCCCTGCCTTTGACCAGGGGAGTGTCGTATTCGGGAAAGCGGTAGGCCTTCATCAGGTTGGCCCGGGTCAGATACTCGTTGGCCGAGTAAATGCCCACCAGGTTCTCGCCGGGAATGTTTAAAAAACGGGGCAGACCGGCACCGACCCCGAGGTAAATGGCGTCATAGCCTTCTTCAAAAAGTTCGTCCAGGCTGGTGGTCTTGCCGATGACTTCGTTGCACTGGATTTTGACCCCGAGACGCTCCAGAAAATTGAGCTCCTGGGCCACGATCTCCTTGGGCAGCCTGAATTCGGGGATTCCGTACACCAGAACCCCGCCGCCCTTGTGAAAGACTTCGAAAACGGTGACCTCGTGTCCTTTCTGGATTAAATCTCCGGCTACGGTCAGACCGGACGGGCCGGAGCCGACCACGGCAACCCGTTTCCCGGTGGCTTTGGCCTGGGGCGGCAGCTGGCCTGTACCGTAGTGCCGCTCGTGGTCGGCGGCAAAGCGCTCCAGATGGCCGATGGCCACGGGTTCCCCTTTTTTGCCGAGGATGCAGAGGCCTTCGCACTGGTCTTCCTGGGGACAGACCCGCCCGCAGATGGCGGGCAGGCTGTTTTTCTGCCAGATATGGCGGATGGCCCTCGTGAAATCCCCCTCCTGGATGTACTTGATGAACCCGGGAATGTCGATTTCCACAGGACAGCCGTCCACGCAGGCCGGCTTCTTGCACTGCAGGCATCTGGAGGCCTCCTGCATGGCCAGCTGCTCGGTGAAGCCCAGGGGGACTTCATCAAAATTGTGGCGGCGGACATCGGCTTTTTGCTCAGGCATGACCTGACGGGGAAGTTTGTCCTTTTTTTTCTCTTTTTTCTCTTGTTTGTCGCCCATGCTTTCTTCTCCTTATCTGAAAATGGGCAGACCCATTTTCAGATATATTTTTTTAGCCCTTAAGAACAAGCTTGTGGTGTTATATAAACCTAAGTTCGAGGGAGCAGTCTCTCTGTTCCCTCGAACTTAGGTTTCGCACTTGAATTTTTCGTAGGATTCTTGCTCCATATCCGTGTAGGCCTGCAGCCGTTTGGAGAGTTCGTCAAAGTCGACCAGGTGGCCGTCGAATTCGGGTCCGTCAACACAGGCAAAGCGGGTTTCTCCGCCTACCGAGACCCGGCAGCAGCCGCACATGCCTGTCCCGTCCACCATGATGGAGTTCAGGCTGACCAGGGTCTTGACATTGTACTCCCTGGTCATCTTGGTCACGAATTTCATCATGGGCACCGGGCCGATCCCCACCACGAGTTTGACGTCTTCGGCCTCCAGGGTTTGCTTCAGGACGTCGGTCACAAAACCGTGATGCCCATAGGATCCGTCGTCGGTGCAGACCCTAAGATCATGGGAGGCGGCCTTCATCTCCTCTTCGAGAATGAGCAGGTCCTTGTTTCTGGCTCCGATGATGGCGATGACATGGTTGCCGGCCTCCTTCATGGCCTTGGTGATGGGGTGCATCACCGCCACACCGGTCCCGCCGCCCACGCAAACTACGGTCCCGAGTTTTTCGATGTCCATGGCCTTGCCCAGAGGGCCGATCACATCCTGGTAGCCTTCGCCTTCTTTGAGGGTTGAGAAAAGGGCCGTGGATTTGCCCACGACCTGGTAGATAGTGGCGATGATCCCTGTTTCAGGGTTGGTATAGGCCATGGTCAAGGGAATACGCTCCCCTGTTTCCGTAGCTTTCAAGATCACGAACTGGCCGGGTTTGGCTTTGGCTGCGATTTTCGGGGCCTTGATCTCATTGAGCACCACGGTCCCCTGGGCCATTTCCTTCCTTTTGACAATTTCAAACATCATGACCTCCGGACAACAGGATTATGAAGGATTTATGAAGATCGACCGCTAAATTTTTTCCTCATACCCGATGGACTGCCGCCTGTCAAACCCAATCTGAATGGAATTTTGTTCTGATCAGCAGACGGACAATCTTTACGCAATCGGACTGCAATCCAGGGGAAACTCATCCTTGACAGCTAAAGACAGGGTCTGCTACCAATTGTGAATGAATATTCATTCATTTTTCGGGAAGCAGTCAACACGCAACATATGGAGGTGAATCATGAAAAAAATCAAACGGGCCGGAGTTCTGGGCGCCGGGGTCATGGGCGCGACCATTGCCGCGCATCTGGCCAATGCCGGTTTGGATGTCGTGATGCTGGATATCGTCCCCCGGGAACTCACGGCTGAGGAAAAAAATAAGGGCTTGTCTCTGGAAACCCCGGCCGTCAGGAACCGAATCGCCCAAAACGGATTGAACAGTCTGCTGCAGATGAAGCCGGCCCCTTTTTTGCTCAAGGAATACGCTTCCAGGATCGAAATCGGGAATTTTGAAGACCATGCCGCCAAGCTCAAAGACTGCGACTGGGTGATCGAGGTGGTCCTGGAAAATATGGAGGTCAAGAAGAAGGTCTTTCAGGATATTGTGATTCCCAATTTATCAGATGGGGCCGTTTTGAGTACCAATACCAGCGGACTTTCCGTCAATGAGATGGCCGCAGTCCTTCCGGAGGAGCTGAAAAAGCGTTTTCTGGTGACCCATTTTTTCAACCCGCCCCGCTACATGCGCTTGATGGAGGTGGTGGGCTGCAGCGAGGCCGACCCTCGCCTGGTAGAAGCTATGGCCGGGTTCATCAACCGCCGTCTGGGCAAGGGGATTGTCTATTGCAAGGATACGCCCAATTTCGTGGCCAACAGGATCGGGGTCTATTCCATAGCCAAATGCCTGCATCATATGCTGGATATGGGTCTGAGCGTGGAAGAGGTGGATGCGGTGGCCGGAAAACCCACCGGTCGACCCAAAACTGCGGCTTTCAAAACCTCCGATCTGGTGGGACTGGACACCATGGCCCATGTGGCAAAAAATTCCTATGAGGCCTTGTCTGATGACGAGGAGCGCGAAGTTTTTTGCCTCCCGGACTGGTTCAGCGAGATGATCACAAACAATCAACTCGGGAACAAGACCGGACAGGGATTTTACAAAAAGGAAATGACCAAGGACGGGGTGCAGCGATACTACTGGGACTATCTGAAAAAAGAATACCTGCCCCTGCAGAAGCCCAAGTTTGAATCCGTGAAATTCGCCAGGATGGCCAAGACCACCGGGGAGCGGATCAAGGCCCTGGTTCAGGGTGAGGATCAGGCCGCCGTGTTTGCCTGGAAGACCCTGCGGGATACCCTGCTGTATTCCTTCAAGCGAATCCCGGAGATTGCCGATGATGTGGTCAATATCGACAATGCCATGAAATGGGGATTCAACTGGGAGTTGGGTCCGTTTGAAATGCTTGACGCCATCGGGGTCCAGGCATTTGTGGAGCGGGCTGAAAAGGACCAGGCGGCGGTGCCCGATGGGCTGAAGGGCATTGAAAGCTTTTATAGGATTGAAAACGGGAAGCGGCTCTATTTTGATCTGAAGACCCGGACCTACCGCGAGGTTCCGGTCAAAGAGGATGCCCTGGAACTCTATCTGGTGAAAAAAAGCCGGGGCGTCCTGGAAAAAAACGACAATGCCTCCATTGTGGATTTAGGAGACGGCATCCTGTGCCTGGAATTTCATTCCCCGCAAAACTCACTGAGCGATGATATGATCGATCTGAGCATGCGCAGCGTGGAACTGGCCGAGAATGAAGGCCAGGGCCTGGTAGTGGGAAACCAGGGCGAACGCTTTTCCGTCGGAGCAAATCTGTTCATGGTGGCTGTGGGTATTGCCGAAGGCAAATTTGAAGAGATCGATGCCAGCGTCCGCAAAATCCAGGACGCAACCATGGCCTTGAAATACGCCCATGTCCCGGTGGTGGCTGCGCCTTTTCAGATGGCCCTAGGCGGGGGATGCGAATACTGTCTGCACTGCGATGCCGTCAACGCCCATGTAGAGACCTATATGGGCCTGGTGGAAATGGGAGTCGGATTGCTGCCGGCCGGGGGCGGCACCAAGGAAATGTGCGTCCGGGCTGCGGAAAGCGCCGCCCTTTATGGGATCGACGTGCAGCCCCTGATCTTCAAGTTCTTTGAGAACATCGCCATGGCCAAAGTCTCCATGGGGGCGGCCGAAGCCTTTCAACTCGGCTATATGCGCCAGGGGGACACCTTGAGCATGGACTTTGCGAGTCTGCTCGGCGATGCCAAGGCCAAGGCCCTGTCTCTGGCCAAGACCTACATCCCCAGAATGGCCGCGCCCTTCAAGGCCCCGGGACGCAGTGTGGCCGCGAGCATCAAGAGCCAGCTCTGGAATATGAAGGAAGGCGGCTTTATCACAGACTACGAGTATGAAATGGGGTCCACCGTGGCCTGGGTGATCAGCGGCGGGGATGTGGATCCCGGCACTCTGATCACGGAGCAGTATGTCCTGGATCTGGAGCGGGAGGCCTTTGTGGGGCTCTGCCGCAATCAGAAGACCGTGGACCGCATCAATCATATGCTCAAGACGAACAAGCCCCTCCGAAACTAAATTTTTATGGTGCTTGGACGAAAACTCACCCATCTCCTTCGTTGCTGCAAAAAATCGAAATCCTCATGTATTGATATACACTGCGGTTTCAATTTTTCTTGCGCCTCGGATCTGGGCAAGTTTGCGCCCAATCACAGTTTTCGTTTTGAGAGATGGGTTTACGAGTCTTTTTGATGTTTGAAAATATAAATATAAATTCAATGGAAGCATGCTTCCATTGAATTTAGGGGGAGTCTTATGAAACAGGCGTATATATTGAAAGCAGTGCGCACCCCGGGCTGCAAAGCCAACCGGGGGAAGTTCGCCAATGTCCGGCCGGATCATCTGGCCACGGTGGCCTTGAAGGGCTTGTTGGACAAGACCGGCATCCAGCCGGAAAGCATCGAAGACGTTATTCTGGGCTGCTCCTTTCCAGAGGCGGAGCAGGGCATGAATGTGGGACGCATGGTGGCCTTGAACGCCGGACTGCCCTATCAGGTCCCGGGCCAGACCGTGAACCGCTTCTGTTCCTCGGGACTGCAGTCCGTGGCCATGGCTGCGGAACGGATCATGGCCGGATTTGCCGATTGCATTGTGGCCGGAGGCGTGGAGTCCATGACCTGCGTGCCCATGGGGGGCAACAAATATGCGGCCAATCCCGATCTGGTGAGTCACTGGCCGGAAGCCTACGCCTCCATGGGGATCACTGCAGAGAACGTGGCTGAGCGCTACAACATCTCCAGAGAAGATCAGGACGCCTTTGGGCTGCAGAGCAATGAACGGGCCCTGGCCGCCATCGAACAGGGCAAGTTCCGGGATGAGATCATCCCGGTGGAGGTGGAGCGGACCCGGGTCGTGGACAACGAACTCGTGACCGGCACGGAAATCGTGGATATTGACGACGGCCCGAGAAAGACGAGTCCGGAAAAAATGGCCAAGCTCAAGTCGCCGTTCAAGGCCGGGGGGAGCGTCACGGCCGGGAATTCCTCCCAGATGACCGACGGCGCCGCCTTGACCCTGGTTGTCTCCGAGGCCTGCCTCAAAAAAGTGAAACAGGATCCCCTGGCCAGGTTCGTGGCCTTTGATGTCAAGGGCTGTCCTCCGGAGGTCATGGGCATCGGCCCTTCCGTGGCCATTCCCGGTGTTTTGGACAAAGCCGGTCTGAAGCAGGAGGATATCGATCTCTATGAGCTCAACGAAGCCTTTGCCTCCCAGGCCCTGTACTGTCTGCGCGAACTGGGCCTGAGTCAGGAACAGGTCAACCTGAACGGCGGGGCCATCGCCCTGGGCCATCCCCTGGGCTGCACCGGCGCCAAATTGACCACAACCCTGCTCCATGAAATGCAGCGGCGCAAGGATCGATTCGGCATCGTGTCCATGTGCATCGGCGGGGGCATGGGTGCGGCCGGGATTTTTGAGCGCCTATAATTTTTTGCCTGCACCCCGAAGACCGGGTGCAGGCAAAAAATTATCTGGACTATTTCAGGGGCGGTCTGGGCTGAACCTTTTTCTTGACTTGACTAGTTTTGTTGACTAGTATGAAAAAAAATGAATCAAGGAGGGATGCCATGCAGACCATGGGCGTGAGCAAATTCAAGGCTGAAGCCTTGAAAATACTCGATCGGGTGGACAAGTATCAGGAAGAAGTCGTGCTTACCAAAAGGGGAAAACCGCTGGCCCGTATCGTCCCGTATCGAAACATTGATCAGAAAAACGAACCCGGTCGGCTCAAGGAGTATTTGTCTTTTGAAGGGGATATTGTGACGCCTCTCGGCGAACAGATGTGGGATGCATGTCGATGAAATATTTGCTCGATACCCATGTCTGGATCTGGTGGCTTATGATTCCGGAGAGATTATCCTCCCGGGTAATGGATATTCTCTTGAACCTTACAGAAGACGATGAGACTCTTTTGTCTGCGATTTCTCCGTGGGAATTTTGTAAGCTTCTGGAGAAGGGAAGAATCAAAATTACCTGCGACCCGGAAGAATGGCTGAGGAAAGCATTTGATCAGCTTGGACTTCAACTTGTCCCTCTCTCGCCCATTGTGTCTTACCATTCCACTATTTTGCCTCAGCCTTTTCACAGTGATCCAGCGGACCAAATTATAACAGCAACAGCGCGACTGGAGAAAGCCGTTATTTTGACGCGGGATGAACTCATCCTTCGATATCCACATGTGGACAGCATTTGGTAAACACGATGTCCGCCACTGAAGGTTTCAATGAGGTATTTGGTGATCTGTTAAAGGAGATCAAGGGGTTTTTGGCCGCAGAGGAAGGCCGGGCCCTGTATGAACTGGCTCTCACCCAGAGCAGCCTGGGGCCCTGCCTGGAGATCGGGGGCTATTGCGGTTTGTCCACGGTATATCTCGGTCTGGGGGTCAGGGAAAACCGCGGGGTGCTCTTCTCCATTGACCATCACCAGGGTTCGGAAGAACACCAGCCCGGGGAGGAATACCACGATCCTGATCTCCTGGATCCCCGCACCGGCGTCTTCAACTCATTTCCGGAATTTCAAAAAACGATCCGCCGGGCCGGGCTGGAGGACACCGTGGCGCCCATTGTGGCCGGTTCGTCCCTGGCGGCAAGGCAGTGGACCACTCCCTTGGCACTTGTCTTTATTGACGGCGGGCACAGCTATGAAGCGGTTCTGAACGACTACCGGGCCTGGGCGCCGCAGCTTATGCCGGGAGGAGTTTTGGCCGTCCATGATCTGTTTCCGGACCCCGCCCAGGGCGGCCAGGCCCCGTATACAATCTACAGGATGGCCCTGGCTTCAGGACTTTTTGAGGAGTTGAAGATTGTCGAGACTCTGGGGATACTCAAGCGCCTGTAGATAGAATTATTGAAGATTGAATATTGTTGAATACCAGAAAATAAAGAACTTTCCATGTTCTCAGCCAAAATCATTGTCCAAAGGGCTATAATGGTTTGAGCCAGGTATCAGTGCGGCCCAGGTAGCACCATTGACCCGGAATGCCCCGGCTGGTCTTGATCTGGGGGTGATTCAGCCAGTAGAGCAGGTCTTGATAGGCCTGATAGGTTTGGCGGAAACGATCCGAATTACCACCCAGGTCGGGATGGTGCTTTCTGGCCGCTTTGCGGAAGGCCGTTTTGATGGCTTCTTCAGACGGCCCTTGCTGGAGCAGGTCTGCTTTCTTCATTTCCAGGAGAAACATTTGTTTGGAGACGTTTGAAAACTGAACCTTTTCCACCGGGGTGATCCGTTCAAGGGGAAAAATATCGGTCCGACCCTTGGCCAGGATTGTTTCTGTGGCCCGCTTCCTGTTTGGATCTTTGTCGATCTGATTCCACCAGAGCTTTCCCAGATCAAAAATCATTTGGTTCATATCCTTAGCCGGTTTTTTCCCCGGGGTCCGTTCATGAAAATAGGTGTGGACCATGGTTGAGTTATAAGGCAGGATATTGAGGATCAGGAATTCGTCGGTAAAAAGGAAGGAGGCGTATTTTGTGGAGATCGCCCGCAGAATATTATTGAACCAGGCGAGCTTGAAGCGGAATTGGCTCCGGCAGTGCTGGGAACAGTATTTCACGCGGTTTTTTTCCAACACCCGCCCGCAGGTCTGGCAGCGTTTGAAGGCGATGAGGGTATGGGTTTTGATGGAGTTTGTGCTACGTTCCATGCCTGAAGAATAGCAGCGAACCGGCCTGGAGGCAAGAGTTGCTTGTTCATCCTCCACGGCAATTGCATTTAGGTTTCAGGATCTGTTTAAGATACAAGTTTCACGCTTGAGTAGGCAGTTTTGACATACCCGAATGATCGTCCTACAAAAGGCCCAAGCAAACAGCGCACTGCCGGCAGTCCATAGACCTGGACTCATTCAAATTTCATTCACATGGAGGTACTGCCATGAAATCCTATCGCAAGGAACTCTGGTTCAATGTGAAAAAGCGCAGAGAACTGATCAACATCACTCCCGACGTGGAGCGCTGCCTGCAGGACAGCGGTGTTCAGGAGGGGCTGATCCTGGTGAACGCCATGCACATCACGGCCTCGGTGTTTATCAATGACGACGAATCCGGCCTGCACCAGGACTACGAGGTCTGGCTGGACAAACTGGCCCCGCATGAGCCGGTCTCGGGATATCGGCACAATGTGGGTGAAGACAACGCCGACGCCCACATGAAACGGCAGATCATGGGCCGGGAGGTGGTGGTGGCCATCACCGAGGGCAAACTGGATTTCGGTCCCTGGGAGCAGATCTTCTACGGCGAGTTCGACGGCGGCCGGAAAAAGAGGGTTCTGGTCAAGATCATCGGCGAATGATACCAAAGCTGGCTTCGCCAGCAACCCAAAGGTTCCATATTCGACAAGGCAGGTATTTTTCTACAACTCATTCAAATCTTTTTGAAAAGAATGTTTTAGTTGACTCTTTGGCTATTGCCTGCTATAGTCTGCTACTCTGATATTCTGAAATCAGGACTCGATTAAGCAACGTCATATCGATACACCGGGTTCAATCATGGAAAGACTTCCCTTTAACAACAGCCTGACCTGTATTCCCGGCCTTGTGGTCGGACATTATACTGACATTGAGGCCGCCAGCGGCCTGAGCGTGGTTATCTGCCCCCGGGGAGCAGTGGCCGGGGTGGATGTTCGGGGGTCGGCCCCGGGGACCAGGGAAACCGATCTCTTGAACCCGGTCAATCTCATTGATACAGTTCAGGCAGTGGTGCTTTCCGGAGGATCTGTGTATGGTCTGGCCCATAGCGACGCGGTCGTCCGCTGGCTGGCGGACCAGGGCTACGGCTTCCCGCTGGATGAGGAACATGTGGCCCCGATTGTCCCGGCGGCGGTGCTCTATGATCTGGGGCGGGGACGTTCCTTTGTCCCCCCGGTGGCTCCGGATTGGGCGCTTCATGCCTGCCGGGAGGCGGCAGGGGATCCCGTGCCTTCGGGAAGCCTGGGAGCCGGAACCGGGGCCCAGGCCGGAAGCATCAAAGGGGGACTGGGATCGGCCGCCTGCCGGCTTGACTCCGGCATTGTGGTCGCGGCCTTGATTGCGGTCAATTCCAATGGCTCGGTGATCAATCCGGAAAACGGCCGGCCCTGGGAGATCGGCCTGGAAAAGGACGGGGAATTCGGCCGGCCGGGCCGGCGGGCCGTGCGCCTGCCCCCGCCCCCTGGATCCGGTCCGGCCCGGAACACGACCATCGGGGTCGTAGCCACCAACGCGGTCCTGAGCAAATCCCAGGCCACAAAAATCGCTCAGATGGCTCAGGACGGCCTGGCCCGGGCAATCCGTCCCGCCCATACCATGTTTGACGGGGATACCATCTTTTGTCTGGCCACCGCTGAACAAACCCTGGCAAAGACGGAAGGGTTTTTTCAGGTCAAGGCGGCCCAGGCTGTGAACGAAATTGGTCAGGCTGCGGCAGACTGCACCTCCCGGGCGATCATTCAGGGAGTACTTTCGGCTGATAGCCTGGGCGCCATGAAGGCCTTTTGCGATTTACCGGACAGAGGGTGAATGCTGGTTCCAGGTTCACGGTTTAAAGAGACAGAAGTTGAGAAGGAAAGATTTTTGGTCAGTTCAAGCAACTCTCCTATCTTACTCTTGAACTTTGAACTTTCCGGTTTATCCGCAGTTCATAGTAGTTGTCCAAAGCAGGCTCCGCCCGCAACCCAAAAGTTAAAGTTTACTTCGAAATTTGAAATTCGAAATTGCCCGGCTTCGCTCAGAAGCTTCCGTCTTCGCTAAAGAGCTTCCGTCTTCGCTTATCAGCTACGACGTGACAAGCCGCCGAGACAAGTCGCCGCGGCCAGTGGGAAATTGGCAAGATAAGAATGCAGAAAAGCAGAGTGTTCTATTACGCCTCATCAAATTTCAACCAACTGGAGGAAAACCATGAAAAAGATGCTCATTTGTCTGATGCTGATCGGTCTGATCCTGTGCGGTCCTGCGGCCCTGGCTGAAACGCCTCAAAAAGGAGGCTCCCTGATCGTCTGCCAGCCGGCCGAACCGCCGGGACTGGATCCAACGGCCAACACGGCCGCGGCCATTGACCGGGTGGTCTATTCCAATATTTACGAAGGCTTGATCAAGGTCAATGAAAACGGGGAATACGTTCCGGGACTGGCCGAAAGCTGGGAGGTTTCCGGGAACGGGTTGACCTACACCTTCCACCTGCGGAAAGGAGTCACCTTTCACAACGGCGAGCCCTTCAACGCCGAAGTCGCGGCCTGGAACCTGAAGCGGGCCATGTCCGAGGAGAGCGTGAATCCCCACCCTGAATATTTCAGAGGGATCGAAAAGATCGAAACTCCGGATGCCGGAACTCTGGTCTTGACTCTCAAGGAGGTGGACGCCCTGTTAATCCCTCATCTGGCGGAAGGCGATGCGACCATGCTGCCCATGGAAGGATATGGGGAGGCAAAATCCAAACCTGTGGGAACAGGTCCGTTTCAGTTCTCCAAATGGGTGCGAGGAGACCGGGTGGAGATGGTCAAAAACCCGGATTACTGGAACCCTGAACTGCCCTATCTGGATCAGGTCACCTTCAAGTTCATCGGCGATCCCAGCGCCCAGGTTGCGGCCCTCAAGGCCGGGGACATCGATGTAATCGGGTATGTCGCAGCGCCTGAATCCGCTATGGCTCTGGAGAAGGATCCGCGCTTCAAGGTCTATGCCGGGAGCACCACCGGCGAGGTGATCATGTCCACCAACAACAAGGCCGAACCCTTTGACGACAAACTGGTCCGCCAGGCCATGGCCCATGCCATCGACCGGCAGACCGTGGTCGATCTGGTCATGTTCGGCTACGGCACGCCCATCGGCTCGCACTGGTCTCCGGCCACACCCTACTACAAGGACCTGACCGGAAAATTCCCGCATGACCCTCAAAAAGCCAGGGACCTTTTAGCCGAAGCCGGGTACCCGGACGGTTTTGAAGCGGTCATCAAGCTGCCGGCCATCTATTCCTACTCCAAGCGAGCCGGGGAAGTCATTGCCGACATGCTCGGCGAGGTGGGCATTGACCTGGATATTGAGATTGTGGAGTGGGGACAGTGGATTGAGCGGATTTTTAAGAAAAAGGACTATCAGCTGACCATGATCGGGCATGTAGAGCCATGGGATATCGGGATTTATGCAAATCCGGACTATTATTTCCAGTATGACTCCGAGGAATTCAGGCAGGCCTATGACAAGGCCCTTGTCGCCCCAAGCGAGGAAGCCAAGGCCAAATGGTTCGGCCGCTGCCAGGAGATCATCGCCGAGGATGCGGTCAACGGCTTTCTGTTCTCCGCTCCCAGCCTGCCGGTCATGAAGGCTGAAGTTATGGACTGGTGGGAGAACTATCCGGCCGTGGCCCTGGACTGCACCCGGGTCTGGCTTAAAAAATGAGGCCGGAATAGACAGACCCAAAAAGGCATTTAAAGGTGTCGTGTTTCCTATGCAGCCCTGCCGCCGGCCAGGCTCATGTGAAACCCCACATTTTTTGTCGGGGTCGGAATCGGTATCGAAATATTGATTGCAGTTCCTGCAGACAGTTGATTAGGATACCGATTCCGATGTGTCGAAAACCTGAACATTAATACCAAAGCACAAGCACGACAAGCCCCTGTCTGCTTTTACAGACCCCGGCCATGCTCCAGTACCTCATCAAAAAGCTGATCATTCTGCTGATCCTGCTGTTTCTGGTTTCCATTGCGGTCTTTGCCGTGCTGTTTCTGCTGCCGGGTGATCCGGCTCAGATTATGCTGGGGATCAACGCCACTCCGGAAACACTCGCCAATCTCCGGGCTGAACTGGGTCTGGACCGGCCTTTTTATGTCCAGTACGGGCAGTGGATCGGGAATTTGTTCACCGGGGGCAATCGCTCCATCAACTACGATATTCCGGTCTACGATCTCATTGCCAGCCGCTTGATGGTTACCGGCCCCATGGCTTTGATGGCCATGCTTTTTGCCGTGGCCGTCTCCATCCCCCTGGGGGTCTACGCAGCCAGACATCAGAACCGACCCGGCGATTTTCTGGTCATGGGATTCACCCAGCTCGGTTTGGCTACCCCGGAATTCTGGCTGGGCATCCTCTTGATCCTTCTCCTGTCGGTGAAATTCGGACTTTTTTCAGCCGGGGGTTTTCCAGGCTGGTCCACAGACTGGACCGGCTCTGTCAAGGCCCTGCTGCTCCCGGCCCTGGCCCTGGGCCTCATCCGGGCCTCCATTTTGACCCGGCTGACCCGCTCGTCCATGCTGGACGTTTTAGGGGAAGATTATGTCCGGACCGCCAGAGCCAAGGGACTGAAGGAACGGGTGGTGATTTACGGACACGGTCTGCGCAACGGACTGATCCCGGTTTTGACCATCCTTGGACTCCAACTGGGGCAGCTTCTGGCCGGAGCCATCATCATCGAAAATGTGTATCACCTGCCGGGGTTGGGCCGTCTGGTCTTTCAAGCCATCGGGCAGCGGGACCTGCCCGTGGTTCGGGATATTGTCCTTTTTCTGGCCGCTGCAGTGGTGGTGGTCAATTTTATTGTGGACCTGGTCAACGGGGCGATTGATCCCAGAGTCAGGGCGGAATGAAGAGGCAGAGGGGAAGAGAGAGGTCAGAGGTCAGAGGTCAGAGGTCGGAGGTCAGAGGTCAGAGGTCGGAGGACAGAGGACAGGGGACAGAGGACAGAGGTCGGAGGACAGAAGTCAGAGGTCGGAGGACAGAAGTCAGAGGTCAGAGGTCAGAGGTCGGAGGACAGAGGACAGAGGACAGAAGTCAGAGGTCGGAGGTCGGAGGACAGAGGTCAGGGAACAGGGGACAGA